>CANIVF010000008.1 GCA_947470895.1 Bacteroidota bacterium | reverse complement strand
TTTGGGGTAAGGTGATTGTTGGTGAAGTACACCAACCGTGGCATGGACTCCGCTTGGATAGAAAAATAGGGAGCAAGTAAATCCACCCCCTAACCCCCGCCAGCGGGGGACATGGCTCCGAATGACAGCCCCGCCCATGTTGGTGTTCTTCACCAACATGCAACCGAAACGAAGATATCGACACTTATTCCATATACTCTGCGTATTGCTAAACGGTGATGTACGACACCATTTAGCACCCTAACTTGTTAAGTAAATTGAAGGGGATTTATTATTGAATTTGGGGTAAGGTGATTGTTGGTGAAGTACACCAACCGTGGCATGGACTCCGCTTGGATAGAAAAATAGGGAGCAAGTAAATCCACCCCCTAACCCCCGCCAGCGGGGGACATGGCTCCGAATGACAGCTGGACTGGACGACTGGAGGACATCTAACTGCCAACGAACACTCAACGAATCATCATCGAATCATGTGTCAGTCTGTTTTGAGGAAACCGGCAATTTGACAGGGTGTTTTTAGCGCTTTTTAAGGGGGAGCCAATTTTGGGGCATTTGGAAGAGGGGGGAGTCAGGGGTTGCCAGGCAGACCCGCCTTATACCCTTAGTATACCCTTAGTATACCCTTCTTATACCCTTAGTAAGCCCGGCTTGCCGGGTCAGTGCTTCGACCGTGGATTTCCATTCTGGCCCGAAGTGGTAGACTCCCAGTGAAAAGAGGCAACCTATGCTTAGCCAGAGATTTGGTGCGCCAGATAACGTATGTAAAATCCCTTGATGGAGTAACAACTATTTGATTACTTTCCACCTAATAACCAATCCGCCTTTATGAAGAAATCAATTGCGTTCTTACTACTCGTGTTCATGAGCTGTACCCCGGCATCGGATAAACCGAGTTCAGAGGCTTCACGCCAGCTGGAAACATTCCTCGCAGGATTTACACCTTCTGCCGGGCGAAACCGGAGGGCCGCTCACGATGATCTCAGCAAGAAGTCATTCGATGAATCACTGGCGAAAACCAAAGAACAACTGACAGCGCTACGTGCCATCGATCCGGCTCAACTAACCGGTGATGATTTAGTAGATTGGAAATTTGCTCAAAGTCTGTTGGTAGGGCGTGAGTTGGAACAGGAGAGCATGCAACCCTGGAAGCGTGATCCTCGATTGTATATGTCCTTCACGAGCCTATCCGATGTAATTGATAAACCCGGTGAGCCATCTACTAAAATACTAGAGATTGCTGATCGATTGAAACTGGCTCCCACTCAACTGGCCAATGGTATGAGTTTGTTAGATACTTACGTGCCCCGTTTTCAGGAGCTCAGCCTGTTTATGGCCGAAAATGGATACGTTCTATTCGATAATGAATTACCAGACTTCATCGCGAAAGCGGGTGCAGAGGCTGCAGTGCTTACCGATCTTTCAAAAGCAGCCCGTGCCTCCCTGGAGAAATACATTGCCTTTCTGAAAGATGAATTACCCAAAAAACCATTGGGAGATTTTGCTATCGGGCAGGAGACTTACAACCTGATGTTGAAAGGGCAATACCTGTTGGATTATTCCAGCGATAGCCTCTATGCCTATGGATGGAAAATGTTTAACAATACGTTGGCCGAGTTAGAGGCATTGGCAAAAAAGATAGACCCCAACAAAACCTGGCAACAATTAGCCATCGAAATAAAAAATGAATATCCAGATCCCGGTAAAATGATCGAAGCCCACCAGGAGTGGGTGGACAAAGCAGGCGAGCATATCAAATCGAAAGATCTGATCACCATACCATGGAAGGAGCGCGTGAACGTGGTGCCACGGGCCGAGTATTTGCGCAAGACTTCCTACTACGGAAATTTCTCCAGCGCAAAAGGTAAGGACCAGGACAGTATTTATACATCTGAATGGATGATCAACCCGTATGAAGAGCAATGGGATGCCAAACGCAAACAGGAGTACCTGGTAGAACACGACTGGGGGGTGATCATCGTAACCGCACCTCACGAAACCTATGGAGGGCATCATGTGCAGGGGTTGTATCAACTGCACAACCCACGTCCGCTCAGAAGAAATAATGGGATCTCTATTTTCTCGGAAGGCTGGGGATTATATAACGAGCAACTCATGCAAGAGACAGGCTTCTTTCCGAATGAACGTATTCACCTACGACAACTTCAATTGCGTTTGTGGCGCAATGCCCGTGTGATCTATGATGTAGGCATGCATACCGGAAAGCTGAGTTATGAAGAAGCGGTTAATCTGATGACCGAAAAAGTAGGTTTCCTTCGTTGGGCTGCTCAACTGGAGATTGATTCATCCACCGCATCACCCGGATATTTCATTGGCTATTTCACCGGCATGATGGAGATTTTAAAAATGCGCGAAGCTTTTAAACAAAAAATGGGTGATCAGTTTACACTTAAAGATTTTCATGATCGTCTGATGAAAATAGGTAACATGCCACCGGCCCTCATGAGTGAGGCTTTGTTTAATGGAATCCAATAGTGGACATAAGATAAAAGACTCAAGACGTAAGCATATCGACACACCATGGTACGAACAACGATGAAGAAAGTATTTCTTATCCTATTCACATTAATTTTGTTGCAATGTTCTTCCAATAAAGAGATAGCAACCTCGGATGCATCTGTTCAATTGCAAGAGTTTATTAAAACCATGAGTCCTTCTCAGGGTAGAGGACAGGGGGAAGAGCATGATGAGATGAGTGCCGTTTCATTTGAGGCTGCGCTGAAGCATACCAAAGATCAGCTGATCCGGTTGCGAAGTATTGACACCCCTGAGTTGACAGGCGATGATCTCATCGATTGGAGATTTGCTCAAAGTATTTTGGTTGGCCGGGAACTTGAACAAGAGCGCATGCAGCCATGGAAAAAAGATCCACGGTTGTATATGATGTTTACTGGAATCAGCACCTTGATGGATGCACCCGGTGATGCTACCAGGAAAATCGATGACCTTGAAAGGAAGTTGAAACTGGCAGCAACACAAATGAAAAATGGTATGAAGCAACTTGATGTCTTTGTCACGAGATTTCAAGAGCTTGGCTTATTTATGGCGGAGAATGGTCGTGTGCTTTTTGATAAAGAGTTAAAAGCTTTTATTGATCGGGAAGGAACTGTAGGGCAACGACTCCTTGCTCCAGCATCAGAAACACGTCAGGTATTGGAAGAATACATCTCATTTATCAAACATGAATTACCCAAAAAGACACCGGGCGATTTCGCCATTGGCATCGAAACGTATAATGCCATGCTTAAAGGACAATACCTGTTGGAATATGATGCCGACAGTCTCTATGAATTTGGGTTAGCGCAATTCGATGCCACGGTGGCCGAGTTGGAAGCACTTGCGCGCAAAATGAATCCTGATAAAACGTGGCAGCAACTCGCCATTGAAATAAAAAACGAATACCCTGATCCCCATAAAATGATTGAGGTGCATCAGGAGTGGGTGGATAAATCGCGGGAGCATGTACTTAAAAACAACCTTATACCTATCCCATGGAAAGAGCGTGTAAAAGTAATGCCCCGTGTCGAGTACCTGCGTAAAACATCCTACTATGGTCATTTCAGTTTTGCGAAATCCAAAGATGCAGACAGTGTGTATACATCTGAAATGCACATCAACCCATTTGAAGATCAGTGGGACGATAAGCGAAAGAAGGAATACCTGGTGGAACATGATTGGGGCGTAATCATGGTTACGGCCCCCCACGAAACCTATGCAGGCCATCACATTCAAGGGTTATATCAGGTAAACAACCCACGGCTTTTGAGAAGAGAAAACAGCATCAGTATTTTTAGCGAAGGATGGGGTTTATACAACGAGCAGTTAATGAAAGAAACCGGATTTTTCCCAAACGATAAAATTCTGCTGCGCCAACTTCAGCTTCGCTTGTGGCGCAATGCCAGGGTTATTTACGATGTAGGCATGCATACGGGAAAAATGACGTATGAAGATGCCGTTAAACTGATGACGGAGAAGGTTGGGTTTCTGGCATGGGCATCGCAGCTTGAGATTGACTCATCCTGTGCCTCGCCCGGATATTTTATTGGCTATTTTACAGGTATGATGGAGATTCTTCGCATGCGTGAAGATTATCGGATTAAAATGGGGGCTGATTTCACGCTCAGCGATTTTCACGAAAAGTTGCTTAAGATTGGCAGCATGCCCATTTCATTGATGCGCGATGGACTGTTAAAATAAAATAGAGGAACCCAACTATTTCGGCCCGGTTTCATCGCTTCAAGGTTACCGCGGCCTATTCTTTGCTTATTTACGATGGAACTACTTTTCTTATTAAATTTGTTCTGTTAAAAATCACGAATCACTACAAGCATGAAGAAATACCTGATTTTGATATTCACCGTGTTGGTTGTACTCTCCGGAGAGGCTCAGCAGCATGATGAGGCCACTGCCGCTGCTCCTGTAAAATGGATGAGTTTTGAGGAGGCAGTTGAAAAATCCAAAGCAGAAAAGCGCAAGATTTTTGTTGACGTGTATACTGATTGGTGTGGCTGGTGTAAAGTGATGGACAAGAATACCTTTACTGATCCCCACATTGCGAAACTACTCAATGAGAAATATTATCCTGTTAAGTTTGATGCGGAACAGACGAATGATGTAACATTTCGTGGCACGACCTTCAAGTTTGTTCCTTACGGGAACAAAGGAGCACACCAATTAGCGATGGCCTTGCTCAACAATCAGATGAGCTATCCTAATTTTGTTTTTTTAGATGAAGAGTTTCGCATCGTGCCCATCTTTGATAAATCCACTTCGTTGCCTGGATATCGCAAGCCGGAGGAGTTTCACATCTTCTTAAGTTTTGTGGCAGGCGATTTTTTCAAGAATAGCAATGTTCAGGAATATCAGAAAGAGTATAAGTCGCCTTACGTTATGAAACCTGCGGGAATTACGGATGGAGGCAAATAGATAAAATGAACCTCCATAAAAAAAGCCTTCATCGATCGATGAAGGCTTTTTCGTTATTATAGAGAAGAGAATCAATGCTTCTTATCTTCTTTTTTTGTCCTTTTGATAAAGTCAATGTAACCCATCGCGGCAGCAAAGCCAATAATGACAGCAACAATCGTTACAAATAGATTAGCTCCGTCTCCTACATTTTGTTCGAACATAAATCAGATGTTTAACTGGTTGCAAATTTAGTATTTAAATGGATAAAGCCAAGCCTCTTTGTTGGGTAACTAAATGACTAATTCCTGCCGATTTCTCCTTAATACATCAATGATAAAAGCGATGTGTTCCGTGAGATCGACACCCAGAAATTCAGCTCCTTTATACACTTCTTCACGATCTACCTTAGATGCAAAGCCCTTGTCTTTCAATTTCTTAATTACGGATTTTGTTTCTAAAGTAGTAATGCCATCCGGCCGCACCTGGCAGCAGGCCACTATAAACCCAGTCAGTTCATCACAGGCCAACAGCGCTTTGTCCAGCAAACTATCGTAAGATACATTCCATTTGGTATAGTGGGCGGATATGGCATGGGCAATTTTTTCTTCACCCATGGCCTGGAGTTTTTCAACAATAATGTTGGGGTGCTGCTCAGGATAAACCTCATAATCGGCATCATGGAGCAACCCGGCAATAGCCCATTGTTCTGGATCTTCACCAAATTTTTCAGCGTAAGCTTCCATCACCAATTCAAGGGTGCGCATGTGGCGTAATAAACTTTGGCTATGGGTTAATGAAGAGAGGATGGTTCTGGCTTCTTCGCGTGTAATCATTTAATTTTAATCGTTCTGCGTTTAGAATAGAATATGTTAACACCACCTACCAATACAGAGATAGAAAGAATAACCAATGTAATAATCATTCGGGTCTTTTGAAGCTCTAAGGATTGTATCTTTGTTTCGGCTTTTGATGATTCCAGTTCCTTTTCTTTTTCATGTAAGTCAAGCGCTATTCCCATCTGGGCTATTTTGCGTGAGCTCTCCTCACTAAACACCCGTTCATGGGCAGCTTCAAAACGAATCATGTATTCATAGGCTTCCTTCATTTTACCTTGTTTCGCATAATTATTGGCCAGACTTTTAAAGATAGTCGGCTCATAAATGTGAGCCTGCAGCTGATTAATTAATTGAAGGGCACTATCTAAATAGATTTCAGATTTTTTATACTGCGAGGTTTTGCTGCTCACTTCTCCCAGGCTGGCATAGACATTTAACTGCATCGGAAAATCTTCATTTTTCTTTGCCAGCGTCAATGCTTTAATGAAATAGCTTGCGGCTTTCTCAAAATTTCCTTGTTTGAAATAAAGACTACCAATGTTATTTAACGGATCGGAATAGACCATGCCCAGAGAATCACTGATGCGATAGGATTCTGTATAGTAGCTAAGGGCTTTATCGAATAATTGCAATTCATTATTCAGGTTTCCTAGATTATTGAGGGAGCCTACCAGCTTTACTTTGTCGTTCAATTCGGTAAAAGACTGATGAGATTCTTCGTGATATCGGGCAGCTTGATCATAATCTTTTTTAAAGGAATAGATATTACCGATATTGTTTTTTGCGGTGGCAACTCCCTCTTTGTTTTGAATGGCTTCATATAGAGCCAATGAGTTCATGTAATACTCCAGGGCCTTATCCAGCGCTCCCTGATTTCGATACGAAACACCCATATTGTTGTAAGCCGCAGCCATGCCTTTTTTGTCATCAATTTCCTTAGCAAGCGCCAGCGCCAGGGTCGCATATTCAATAGCCTTTACAGGATCAGAATTGTTCCACGCCCTGAATAATTCATTGTAGGTTTTTACTTTAGCAGCGCCTTTGGCCGTTTTTAAAATGGATTCAAGACTATCCGTTTTTAGATGGGAATGCGCACCAGTAAAGATAAGAAGCAGGGCAAGAGGAAGTAGAAATCTCATTTTTATTGTTTATTAAATCAAAGTCATCAACGACATTTTTTAATCGGCATTAAAAAATCTTGTTTTAAAGACCCTAAATTTAAGATTTTATCAGCGAAGCGTAAATTTTAAGTTGGATATATTACAAATGGCACTTTAGAATAAAATGATAATGTTTATGTTCGTTACCAATAGTATGAAAACACTTATTCTAGTATTATCCTTTTGTTCTTGCATCGCCCAGGCCCAGGTTGATACAGAGGGATCATCCATCATGAAACCGATAACCACGCTTTTCACAGGCTTGAATCTGGGAGATAGTTCTATGGTTCGCAGTGCATTTACTGCCGATGCAACCATGGCAAGCATCAGCAAAGACAAGGCAGGAAACGTGACATTAAGAAGAGAATCTTCCCTGACAGGTTTCTTAAAAGCAATCGGATCGCCACATAAAGACTCCTGGAGTGAACCCATCTGGGATGCACGCATCGAGGTAGATGGAAATTTTGCACAGGTTTGGACTCAATATGCGTTTTATGCAGGAAAGAACTTTATTCATTGTGGTGTGGATGCATTTCAATTGATTAAAACGAACGCTACCTGGAAGATTTTTCACCTGGTTGACACCAGACGCAAAGATGGATGCAGTGTGCCCAAACCGATCAGCGATCAGTTTAAATAATACTCCGTTTTAGTCTGGTGATCTGACATGTAAGAAACCCGATATTCCGCAGAAAAGGAATATCGGGTTTCTATCAAAAGCCTATACTTAATCCATTTCAGATGTCAAGTGAGGATTTTAAAAAAGCTAAAATTTTAGCATAAAATTACCTTATTAAACCATTCCTTACATCAAAACGGTTCTTCATTCATGTTCATAGATTTGATATTAATCATATTTAAATCCTAAAATCCATGCTAATATTACTCTCGACAAATAAATATGAAGTGGAGCTATGCAGTTGGGCTATGATTTGAAGTTAATTCTTCTCTTTACAATTCTTTCCATTGCTGCAATCGCGCTGGGGATAATTTCATTCCACGGACATAATTTTTATAAGGAAACGACAGGATGGGTTGTGCATACTCACAAAGTGAGCTACGAGTCGGAGAAGATAATTTCTTTTGCAAAGGAATTTAACACAGGAAATCGTGGTTATTTACTAACTCACGATTCCTCATTTCTCGATAATTACCAGAAAGCTATGGATAGTCTTCCTGTGGCGATCGCCAGACTTAAGATACTTTCCAAAGACAACTTGCAACAACTAGTTCGCATAGATTCTTTGGTACCCGTCTTAAATAAGCTAATCGCATTCACGCAAAAAACCATTTTGCTCACGAATGAACGTAATGATGAATTGGCGAAACAATTGATTGCATCCCACGAAGGTTCTAATTACCTGGTACAGGCGAGGGGACTCATTGAAGAAATTCAAAAGGAGGAAAATAAGGTATTGCCTCAGCGCAATGTATTAAACCATCAGAGTGAAGCCGCCACCGATCGTTCCTATGTATTTCTGATAGCGGGCCTTCTGGTGGTTCTTTTATTTACTTTTTTTGTGGTTCGAAATGATATCAAGCTTCGAAAGAAGGTGGAGACCGAATTGCATCAGCAGAGCGAGTTGTATTCACAAACACTGGTCAGTCTGGGTGATGGTGTGATTGCCACCGATGCAACCGGAATCATTACTTTTTTAAATAAGTCTGCCATTGCATTAACAGGGTGGAAACAGGAAAATGCTAAGGGTGTTCATATTGGTCAGGTCTTCAAAATCAAGCACGAAAGCACCTGTCTCCCAGTAATTAATCCGGTCATAGCCGCTATGCAGGAGAATAAAGTGAAGTTGCTGGCTAACCACATTATCCTTACCAAAAAGGATGGTGGAATTTTATACATTGATCACAGTGCGGCACCCATTCACGATTTAAAGGGAAGTGTCATCGGTGGTGTGCTGGTATTCAGAGATATCTCTGCGCAAAGAATGGCTGAAAATCAATTGAAAGCCAGTGAAGAGAAATTCAGGGTCTACTATGAAAATAGTATGTCGGGAATTTTTCTGACTTCACCAGATGGAAGAATCCTGAGTGCCAATCCTTCTGCCTGTGCGTTTTTAGGAAGAGCAGAAGAAGAGATTTGTCGGTTAGGTCGTGACGGAATACTGGATATTTCTGATCCGAGGGTCAAGAAGTTTATTGATCAACGAGAAAGGACCGGTATAGCCAAAGGTGAGATGGTGATGATTCGAAGTGATGGAGCCCGGTTTCCGGTTCAGGTAAGTAGCGCACAATTTGATGATCATAATGGAGAAAAACGAACCTGCCTCGTATTTGAAGATATTTCGGATAGGAAAATGGCCGAGGCACTTCAGAAGCAGGCGCAGAAAGATCTTGAGAAGATCGTAGACCAAAAGACCAGGGAAGTTATTGAAAAGGAAGATCGCTATCATTATGCTCTCAGCCATATGATGGAAGGGGTACAGATCATCGATTTTAATTGGAAGTATCTTTATTTGAATGATGAGGCGCTTAAGCAAAGCACCTACGATCTTGATCAACTGGTTGGACACACCATGATGGAGATGTATCCGGGTGTTGAAAAGACATTATTGTTTGCGAATCTTCAACAAGGTATGTTACTCCGTAAATCCATCCATGTGGATAACGAGTTTGTATTTCCGGACAAAACAAGTAGGTGGTTTGAGCTTAGTATCCAGCCAGTGCCCGAGGGATTGTTCGTTCTTTCAACGGATATCACAGAACGCAAGCGATATGAACAAAAGTTGTTTGAGCAAAATACAGCACTAAAGAAGACAAATACCGAGTTAGATCGATTTGTTTATAGTGTCTCCCATGATTTGCGTGCACCGCTCACATCGTTGCTTGGTCTCATTGATATTACCGATAAAGATGTAGATCCTTCAATGACTCATCAAAAGGAAAGACTGGTGATGATGAAAAAAAGTGTCAATAAGCTGGATAGTTTTATTGGTGAAATTCTGGATTACTCACGCAATACCAGAACCAGTTTTTCCTATGATAACATCCGGTTCGATGAACTTTTGAATGAGGTTAAAGAGAACATCATTAACATGGCAGTGGCTTCGGGATGTGAGTTGTCTTTTGAAACGGAGCAGTCTTCTGATTTCATTTCTGACAGGAGAAGAATCAACATCATATTTATTAATCTGATTTCGAACGGTATAAAATACAGAACTGAACAAAGTGGAGATTCGTTTGTTCGTGTCCATGTTGAAGCCAGCGACAAGGAAGCAAATATTGTAGTAGAAGATAACGGTATTGGCATTTCCGAATCAGATTACGACAAGATTTTTGAAATGTTTGAGCGAGTAAGCACTCAGTCTCACGGATCGGGATTAGGTTTGTATATTGCAAAAGAAACAGTGGAGAAGCTCGAGGGCTCTATTGTGGTAAATTCATCACTGGGAAAAGGAAGTAAATTTATTGTCAAAATACCCAACAAAAATAACTTGGTTTAACATTAAAAATTATACCCGCAAATGTTTAAGGTTATGAAAGATTTTGAAGTGCTATTGATTGATGATAATGACATCGATAACTACATATCCAATCATGTTATTGAAAGTACTCATCTGGCAAAAAAAATCACGGCAAAAAGCTCTGCTTTGGATGCTTTAGTTTATTTAAAAAGTATTGAGCAGACTGGTGGGAAGTTTCCCGATATCGTTTTTCTGGATGTCAGAATGCCAAAAATGGACGGATTTGACTTTCTGGAAAAATTCAATGAATTCCCGGAATCCTTAACCCGGGCGTGCAAAGTGATCCTGCTCACGTCATCGATGCATCCTGATGATAAAGTCAGGGCGAGGCAAAATCCGCTCGTAAAAAAGTTCCTGAATAAACCGTTAACCTCCGAATTAGTCGAGAGTCTGGTCAAACTTTAAATGTTGCTATAGCAATCCGATCCTGTTCAAACCGTATATGCATGAGATGGGGATTCATTTGTTTAATCAGCTTTATTATTTCTGTTGCAGGCCATGCACAACAAGGTAATGAACTGCGCAAGAGTATTTATTTTGGTGGAGGTAGTTACAACATTGACGAAGAGCAGGTGTTGATGCTATCAAACTGGCTTGACTCTATTCCAAACCTGCTTGATAAATACCAGATTCAATTAATTAGCCATACCGATCCAATCGGAGGTCGTGAATTTAATGAATGGCTTTCCAAAATGAGAAGCCAATCGGTTTATGATTTGTTACTTCAAAAAGATATTCCAGATCAGTTTATTACGGTTAAAAACTGGGGCATTGCTAACCCGGTTTATTCTAATCAAAACTATCACGGCATGCGCATGAACCGAAGAGTGGATGTGATCCTATATCCGATCGTTTACTGAGCCTAAACTTCCAAATCAACCCAAGTTGCTTTATCGGGTAAAGCCCAACCATAACGCTGGTAATTATCCGCTTTCGGACACCTTTTTTCACTTACGGACGATCGTGGATGCAACTTATCTCGATTTTACCCGTCTAAACCGGTATTACGTCTTGGCATGTAATTCGCAAAACAGGAAAATCAAATTGTCAAGCGCCATACTTTTTAAACCATTTTCATGATTCAGTTAAAAAACATTGACAAGTACATTGACTCAAGATTTCAACGGACTTTTATTTTAAAAGGCATTGATCTTGAAGTGAAACAAGGTGAGTTTCTTACGATCATGGGGCCTAGTGGTGCAGGCAAATCTACCCTGATGAATATTATAGGGATGTTGGATGAGCCCTCGGCAGGAGAGTATTACTTTTTTGATGATTCGGTGCATAAAATGAAGGAGAAGCAGAAGTCAGAAATGCACAAGAATTATATTGGTTTCATTTTCCAGGCCTATCACCTCATTGATGAACTTACGGTGTATGAGAATATTGAAACACCACTACTGTACAAAGGCGTGAGCAGTGGCCAGCGAAAGAGCATGGTGGCCGAAATGCTTGACAGATTTAATATGGTTGCGAAGAAAGATCTGTTTCCGGAGCAACTTTCGGGCGGACAACAACAAATGGTGGGCATTGCCAGGGCCATTGTAGGTGAACCAAAATTATTGTTGGCCGATGAACCTACCGGTAATCTCCATTCCGATCAGGGAAAGAATATCATGGACATCTTTCAAAAATTAAATGAAGAAGGGATAACCATTATCCAAGTGACGCACTCATTGGAAAATGCACGGAGGAGTAAACGCGTTGTGAACATCGTTGATGGTTTAGTTGACTCAGATGAATTAGTTAAATAAGGATTTATAATAATGAAAAAGAATTTACTTCTAGCGGTCAGTATGGTGCTTGTCTTTACACTACAAGCTCAGGATAAATTATTGACTTATCAGGATGCAATTAAAATTGGTATCCGCAATAGTTATCTGCTCAATCAGCAAAAAAATAATTTGGAATTATATCAAATGCAGAAGCTTTATAACATGGCGGGTTTAGGACCAACACTTTCTGCTAATATGACTACCTACCAGGTAAATGGTAATACCTTCAATCAAAATACCGGACAGGTGGTCAACGGATTATTTGACCAGGTGAATGGATCAATTAATGCAAACCTGAATTTGTTTAACGGATTCTCACAGGTAAACAGATTAAAGCAATCGGCCAGTCAATTGGATGCTCAATCATTTTATTTGATGCGCACTTCGCAAGACGTTTTAAATACCATTTCCACACAATACCTCACGGTATTGCTTGATGCAGAGCTACTTCGCATAGCAACGGAAAATCATTCCGCTCAGCGTAAACAATTGGATCAGGTAAAAGAATTAGTCAACGTGGGAAGTAAGTCACCCGTTGATGAATATAATCAGCTATCGCAAACAAAAGCAGCCGAACTGCGTGCGTTGCAGGCAGAAATTACATTGCTGAATGACAAATCCAGACTTATGTTAACACTCTTACTTGACCCGAATGATAAGTATGAAGTCACCCGACCACAATTATCAGTTAATGATATGGAGTCAGGGGAGGTAGCATTAGAATCTCTTGAAGAAGTTGCCTTGAAAAACCGAGGTGATTATTTACGAGCAGTCAAGACAGAGGAAGCAGCAAAATATGGAAAGAATTCCAGCATGGCCAATATGCTTCCGAGCCTGAGTGCTTTCGGGACCCTTTATTCCGCCTATAATCATACGCATGGAGACCCGAACGTCAGACCTTTCGAAGCTCAGTTTAAATCGGATAATTTGCGTAAAGTGTACGGGCTGCAATTGAGTATTCCTATACTTGGAGGCAATCAAAATTTACAATATCGAACTAACTATTTACAGCAAAAAGTGAATTATTTGAATAGTCAGTTGGCACGTCAGAATGCTGAAATTCAGGTAAAGACAGATGTTTTTCAAGCATATCAGAATTTTGAATTATATAAGAAAACCTATTCTGTTACTTTGTCGCAATTAGAAGCTGCTCAGGAAGCATTTCGGCTTGAGAATGAAAGATATAATTTAGGCATAACCAGTTTTGTAGATTATAGCAATGCTAATAAAGCGCTGGTTCAGGCTCAAACTGATCACGCCCAGGCAGAATTCAGGCTACTTTTTCAAAAGATTCTGTTAGACTACGCGATAGGCACGTTAAAAGTCGAAGATTTGGAAAAATAGGTATCTGCCGAGAACCTAATTTTTTGATAGAAATACCTACATTTGCAGCCCCGCTGATTAGCGGGGCTTCTTTTTGCTGGTCAATTAAGGAGAATTCATAAACCAAATTTGTAGCAGAAGCCCGCCTGCTACATGTATAAAAAGGGGAACATTTTATGGCGAAAGCTCCAAAAGAACAAAAAGAGAAGTCAGAAGAGCCAAAATCAAAATCTGCCAAGCCGGCAATGGATGATGCTCCAGTTAAAAAGGCCGTGAAAGGCGCTGCAGCGGAAGAACTCTTTGAAAAAGACGAACTCACAGAATTCAAACAAGCAAAAAAAGCGGAAGAAGAAGAAGGCATCAGCAGGATGATCCGCGATGTATCTGCACGCAAAGAGGCAAATCAATCTACCATCTCTACAGAAAATTTCGATTGGGATGCGTATGATCGTAAAGGATTTGGTGAAGGATATTCTACCAAAGACCGCGATGCTCTTTTGAAGCAGTACGAAGGCACTGTTACTTCAGTAAATGAAAGTGAACTGGTAGTGGGTACTGTAGTCGGTATCAACGACCGCGATGTAATCTTGAATATTGGTTTCAAGTCAGATGGTCTTGTGCCATTGGCTGAGTTCAAAGACCTGACCAACCTTAAAATTGGTGATGTCGTTGACTTGTTCATCGAAGAGCGTGAAAACGCCATGGGTCAATTAGTATTGTCACGCAGGAAGGCGAAGTTGTTGAAAGGATGGGAGCGTGTACAAACTGCTCTTGATAAAGATGAGGTTATTGAAGGCTTTGTAAAGCGCAGAACGAAGGGTGGCTTGATTGTCGATGTATTCGGCATTGAAGCATTCTTGCCAGGTTCACAAATTGATGTGAAGCCGATCCGCGATTTCGATATCTATGTAAATAAGAATATCGAAGTGAAAGTGGTGAAGATCAACTACACAAACGATAACGTAGTTGTATCTCATAAGGTGTTGATCGAGAAAGATCTTGAGCAGCAGAAAGCAGTGATCCTCACTAACCTTGAAAAAGGTCAGGTGTTGGAAGGTGTGATCAAGAACATGACCAACTTCGGTGTATTCATCGACTTAGGTGGTGTTGACGGATTACTCCATATCACAGATATTTCATGGGGACGCATCAGCCATCCGGAAGAGTTGTTGAAACTTGATCAGGTCGTGAAAGTGGTTGTTCTTGACTTCGATGAAGATAAGAAGAGAATTTCATTAGGCATGAAGCAATTGACTCCTCATCCTTGGGAATCATTGACTGCGGATATTGCAGTAGGTTCTAAAGTGAAAGGTAAGATTGTGAATGTTGCTGATTACGGTGCGTTCTTAGAATTGCAACCGGGTGTAGAAGGGTTGATCCACGTTTCAGAAATGAGCTGGTCACAACACCTACGCAATCCTCAGGATTTCTTAAAGGTAGGTGATGAGTTAGAGGCTGTTGTTTTGACCATCGATCGCGATGAGCGCAAGATGTCATTAGGCATCAAACAACTTACCGAAGATCCTTGGACAAGACAAGATGTGTTAGGGAAGTATGCGGTAGGTACTCGTCATAAAGGTATCGTTCGCAACTTGACTAACTTCGGATTGTTCATCGAATTGGAAGAAGGAATAGATGGATTGGTTCACGTATCAGATTTGAGCTGGACTAAAAAAATCAAACATCCATCAGAATTCATTAAAGTAAGCGAATCCTTGGACGTTCAGGTTCTTGAGTTGGATGCTACCAACCGCAGACTGGCGTTAAGCCATAAGCATTTGGAAGAAAATCCTTGGGATACTTTCGAGACCATATTCACCGTTGGTTCTGAACATAAGTGTACGATCATCAACAAAAATGATAAAGGTGCTGTGTTAGAGTTACCTTATGGTATCGAAGGTTTCTGCTCAGCTAAGAATTTAGCAAAAGAAGACAACAGCAAAGCAGAAGTTGGAGAGGCCTATGAATTTAAAGTTCTTGAATTCTCTAAGGATGACAGACGCATTGTGTTGAGTCTTAAAGCTACCTGGTCTTCGGAAGAAGAAAAAGCAGCGGCAGCAGCTCCTCAGGCAGCGACAGCCGCCAAGAAGAAGGCAGCCCCTAAGGGTAAGAGCATTGATAAGATCAATCAGGAGGCAGAGAAATCTACTCTGGGTGATATCGAAGCACTTAGCGCGTTGAAGGAGAAGATGAGTGCAGCAAAGTCAAAATCTGCTGGCGAATCTAAATCTGAATAATTTATAGTGAAGGTATTGGGCATTCCATAGTTGATGATAACTTTGGAATCCAATACCTGAACTGGTTCCGTGGCCGAGTGGCTAGGCTGAGCTCTGCAAAAGCTCCTACAGCGGTTCGAATCCGCTCGGAACCTCAAAAGCACCTTACGTGAGGTGCTTTTTTGTTGTTATTTAATTAAAATTTTTTAAGTTCATTAAACTATAACTCCTTTTTTGGTGTCTTAATAAAAATGAAACCATGATAATATGTTCAAGTATTCAATAAAAACTAATTCAATGAAAGGGCTAAGTGTAATGGTGTTGCTTGTTTTGGTGTCTATGGGGTTGATCTTTTCAGGCTGCCTTGATACAGTGGAGCCGATGAGTTATGAAGATAATTTAAAGCAAGAGCTGGCTAATGTGAATAAACCGCAATTGGAAATTGATTTTAAACTTATTGATGATTCATTGGCCAAATGGGGACTCACGCCAGTGATACTAAAAGAGCCAAATGGGGTTCGCTACGAGGTGAAGACGATGGGAAGCGGAGTTAAGCCTGTATTGAGTAATAAGATAAAAATTAAGTATTCGGGAAGACTTTTAAGTACGGGTAAAATATTTGATTCCAGCCCAAGCATGGATTTTTACTTATTTCAGTTGGTTACAGGATTTCAAACGACCATGCCTCTTATTCCAAAAGGATCAGTAGTTACCCTATACATCCCTTCTGGCTATGGCTATGGTCCAACTGACTTCTTAGACGGTTCAGGTAATATACTTATTCCAAAAAATTCAAATCTCATATTTGAAGTTGAGCTTCTTGATGTCCTCTAAATTTAGAACCGCTAAGTCATAAGCACCCTAAAAAGTAAATACGATAAGACCCTTTCCGATTTTCCGGTCAGGGTCTTTTATTTGATCTTGAATTAATTAGTTAATATATGATGGAAATCAGACTTTCTATGTTGACCAGAAGACTTCAGCATGTTGGAGTACCTGTTTCAAATATCACAGTTTCAGAAGCCTTTTATAGCCGTCTTGGTTTTGAAAAGGTGATGCAATCGACCTTTGAAATCGATGGAGAATCAGGTATCTGCTTCATGATGAAGAATGCTGACGTGATTATCGAACTATATCAGATGCCCGCAAAACACCTCCATGAAATCAAAAGCCGGACTCATGGACACATAGATCACATCGCATTCGATGTGGATGATATAGATAAGTCCTTTTCATTGTTAAAAGAGGCTTCATTCAACATAGTCGAAGACAACCCAGTGCATCTGCCCTTCTTTTGGAGCAATGGTTGTAAATATTTTAACGTTCTCGGACCAGATGGAGAGAAATTGGAGTTTAATCAAATTTTATTATGACGATAATCTCAAAAAAATATTTAAAATGTTATTAAAAGATGATGCTTATCATTTACATTTAGTTATTCCAAATGGAACTTGCACCAGAGAATCAAAATCTAGTCCCTATTTTAAATTTTAAGTTATGCAAACGGTAATTTCATCAAATGGCATTAACCCCACTTCTTCAAAACTAAAATTTGTAACTAATCGTCACGGTAAAAAATTAAGTGAATTTTATGCAAAGTTTTTGGAATCATGGATGAGAAAAACGGAGGCTGACAGACGCGTTGAGCTTTTTGGAAGTGATCCATTCAAGTAAGTGTATTCTTATTTTTTATTCATTATTTTTTTTTTAAGATAACCTCACGGAGGTTTTTTGGGCAAATCAGGATGATCGATTATCCTCATAATCGTGTTACTCCGTTCATGTGAAAATTTTTATCAACCTGTATTTTTTTATTTATATTGATGCAATGAAAGGTCTTTCATCAATTGTAATTCTAGGTGCTCTTTTGAGCGCAGCTTGTTCCACTGAAAAAAAACAAGATCCTATGCAGGAAAGTAATTTGAGCACGATTCCATCCCTAAGTGAAATGGTAGATACGCTCACCAACAAAAATGGAATGATGGCAACCATTACTCCTTATGGCGGTAAACTTATTTCATTAGTTGTGCCTGGTAAAAATGGGGATTTTGATGACGTGGTATTAGGATATGATTCTGCGGAGCAATACCCTGGAGGAAATCCTTATTTTGGAGCCCTTATTGGCCGATATGGCAACCGCATAGCCAAAGGAAAATTTTCTTTGAATGGGACAGAATATCAGTTAAAAACAAATAATGGAGCAAATGCTTTGCATGGTGGGCCGCAAGGCTTTCATAATGTAACCTGGAGATTGGATAAAGTAGATTCGCTAAATAAAATCGAACTCTATTACTTAAGCAAAGACGGTGAGGAGGGTTACCCGGGAAATCTAACTGTAAAAGTAACCTACTCGCTAACCGATGAGAATGAATTAATGATTGATTATGAAGCGACTACCGACAAGACTACCATCGTTAACCTGACTCATCATTCTTTTTTTAATTTGGCCGGTGCCGGGAGTGGCACCATTCTCGACCACTCTTTATTTATCAATGCCGATAAGTTTACACCGGTTGATCAAGGCCTTATTCCATCCGGTGAATTAAAGGACGTGAAGGGTACTTACTTTGATTTCACCAAGGCTACACGAATAGGAGAGCGTATAGATTCAGATGATGATCAATTGAAAAACGGAAAAGGATACGATCACAATTGGGTACTCATCCGTAAGAATGAAGGGCTTTCATTAGCGGCTACCGTCTCCGAACCTACCTCAGGTAGAGTGATGGAAGTGTGGACGACAGAACCAGGGCTTCAATTTTATTCAGGTAATTTTCTGAATGGCAAAGACATCGGAAAAGGAGGGAAGAAGTATGAGTTTCGGTCTGCGTTTTGCCTCGAAACGCAACATTTCCCAGATTCCCCCAATCAACCAAATTTTCCCAGCACGGTGTTGAATCCAGGAGAAGTGTATCAGCACAAGACCGTATATAAGTTTAAAGTTCAATAACCCGCTATGAAGTTAAAGTATCCGGTCAATCTTCACAAGGGAATGACAGCCCTCGTAGTGGTTGGACTGATGTTTTATTTTCATAATTTTTCGACTTCAGCATGGGTGTACCTCGCACTTCATGGCAGCTATGGACTGTTGTGGCTTTTAAAGGATAAGATCTTTCCGGATAAGCAATGGGAGCAGAATGTTTCCACACCATATGCGATTTTTGTTTTCCTGGTCATGGGCCTTTATTGGATTGCTCCATTTATTCTGATCAGTTCCAATACAATAACACCTCCTTATCTAATTGGAATATCAGTAGCATGCTGCATGATAGGAGTGATGCTTCATTTTGGTAGCGATGCCCAGAAATATTTTACGCTCCAATACAAATCAGGATTAATCACCGATGGTTTTTTTAGTCGATCCAGAAATATAAATTATCTGGGGGAGCTGATGATCTATGGTGGCTTTGCGCTCGTCAGTGCAAGTTGGTTAGGGTTTGCAGGCATTACACTATTCTTCGTAGGAGCATTCATACCTAACATGATTAAAAAAGACAAGTCGCTATCGCGATATGCTGAATTTGCCGGTTATAAAAGAAACACGGGATTATTGTTTCCTGGTCTATTTAAGAACGGATAGTCCAATCGCGTGAAACCATACTGATTATCAGAAGCCCCGATAAAAGAATCACGATCATTTTATGAATCCACTCATGTTGGTAATTCTTTATGGTAATAAAGGATAAGAAGCCCAGCAAGGATAGTTGAAGAGGTTGTTCAAGAAGCGATAAGTTGTTGAGTAATACATTGTCTATGATGGATAATCCCACGGAGATGATTGCCCAAACAAAAATTCTTCTGAAATTCTTAAAATAGAATGTTTTCAAATCAGTATCCTCTCCTTCAGAACCAAACGGGAATAGCAGGCGCGCCAGAATAAAAAGGTTGATCGGATAAAGCACGGTAAATAAAAAAGTATGCAACTTCCAGGTAGAAAGATTTTTTAAATCATACAGGATCCACCAATCCTGAATGTGTAGAAAGAAAATGAACCCGATCCAAAGCATGTGTGGCCAATAGAATTTCACGCGCTCCCATCGGTGTATCAGGTCGGTAACTCCTGTTACGAGTTGTGAAATTCCTAATCCTAAGATTATGGAAATGAGCACACTTACATATTCAAATGGAGTCATGTTGCAATTTGGTTAATGATCCGAATCACTTTATATAATTTAAATTGATTCTAAATAATTGTATTTACTTTATCCATAGCGGTGAAGTTACCAAGCTCTACTATAATAATAGTACAGGAGCATACCTTTTGTGATTTCAGATTGGCTATAAAATATTACCCTCCAACATTTAAAATTAATTTGAAATAATGCATTCACAGTGTAGATTTGTGCGATTCCGTAAAACAGCGGTTACCTAAACGTGTCACGATGAAGAAAGGATTATCTGATTCCGTTAAATTCATAGCCCTTGCTCTATTCTTAGTTACTTTAAGTTTCAATTCATTTGCTCAAGACATTTCCAAAGACCCAGCTGTAATCAGTGCAGGGGAAGCCTTGTTCAACGGCAACTGTAAATCTTGCCATAGAGTGAAACAAAAGTTGGTGGGCCCGGCCCTGGCTGGTGTAGAGACTCGGGTTCCGAGTATTGATTGGATTAAATCATGGGTTCGCAACCCCGCTAAAGTAATTGCCAGTGGCGATGCTTATGCTAACAAACTCTATACTGAGTTTAACAAAAGCCAGATGACGGCTTTCACTAATTATACCGATGATCAGATCATGAGCATTCTTGCTTATGTGAAAGCAGAGGCTGAAAAGCCAGATGCTCCTCCGCCAGGCACCACGTCTATTACAGCAGGTGGTGAGGGTTCTGGAATTCCGAACTCTTATATGAATGTTATATTGGTTGGAATGATTGTGATCCTGCTCTTATTACTGATCATACTTGGACTCATCATCACTGCTCTTAAGAAATATCTTGATCAAAAAGACCTCAGTGCGGAAGATAACGAGATTATTAACTCACCTTATACACCAGGCACCATTTTTAGAAGTACAGGTTTTGTCTTTTTGATTGTTTTCATCGTTGCCGCGGTGTCATTTAAGACTGTGATTGATGGATTGTATTCTATTGGTATTCAACAAAATTATCAACCCAAGCAACCCATTGCTTTCTCCCACAAAATACATGCTGGTCAATATGAAATTGATTGTAAGTATTGCCACACAGGTGCCATCAAAGGGAAGCAGGCTAATATTCCATCTCCTAATATCTGTATGAATTGTCATACTCAAATCCAGAAGGGAACAAACACGGGTGAAGGCGAGATCGCAAAAATTTATGCGGCTATTGGTTATGATGTAAAGACAGCATCATATACGGGTAAGCAAAAGCCAATTGAATGGGTTAGAATTCACAACCTACCGGATTTAGCTTATTTTAATCACTCTCAGCACGTAAACGTAGCAGGTGTTGAATGCCAGACTTGCCATGGTCCTGTTCAGGAAATGGATGTGGTTAAACAATATTCATTACTGACTATGGGATGGTGTATTGATTGCCATCGCAAAACAGATGTAAATACCAGGGGCAATGCTTATTACGATAAGCTGCTGGAACTACATAATGGCAAAAAAGCCATGAAGGTAGAAGACATCGGTGGTCTTGAATGTTCAAAGTGCCACTATTAATTTAATTATTTGATCTCGACTGGATTTTGAATCTATGAGCAATACAAAAAAGACGTACTGGAAAGGATTACCCCAACTAAAAAATGACCCCTCATTTGTAAAGCATGCAGATAAGGAGTTTGTGGACTTAGCTGTTCAGGAGGATCCAGGTCACTCACGCAGAGACTTCTTAAAGATGATGGGTTTTAGTGTAGCAGCAGCTTCCCTGGCAGCTTGCGAAGCCCCAATCCGTAAAGCTATTCCTTATGTGAATAAACCGGTTGATGCAGATCCTGGTATCCCTAATTATTATGCTTCAACATACACCAATGGTGGCGATTATTGCTCCATTGTGGTAAAGGTGAGGGACGGGCGTCCAATCAAAATTGATGGCAATAGTCTATCTAAAGTTACCTTAGGAGGCACGAATGCTCAGGTTGAAGCTTCGGTTCTATCGTTGTATGACAACTACCGCTTACGTGGACCAAAAGTTAAAGATCAGGCTGGTGATTGGGAAACTCTTGATAAAGAAGTTATTGCAAAGCTGAATGAGATTACCACAAAGGGTGGCCAAATCAGGTTGGTGAGCAACACCATATTAAGCCCGAGTACGAAAGCAGCGATAGAAAAATTCAAAGCAAAGTATCCAACCACCAAGGTGGTTCAGTATGATCAGGTTTCTAACTATGGAATTTTAAAGGCGAATCAGGAATCATTTGGTACTGCCATGATCCCTTCTTATGATTTTAGTAAAGCTAAAGTTATCGTAAGTATTGGTGCCGACTTTTTAGGAACCTGGATTTCTCCTATTGAATTCACAAAACAGTTTTCCACCACTCGTACGATCAGCGAAGAAAAGCGTGACATGTCGCGCTTGTATTCTTTCGAGTCAAACTTATCGTTAACGGGTGCTAATGCCGACTATCGTTCAATGATCAAGCCTTCGCAAATAGGCGCGGTAGTAACGCAATTATATAGTCTATTATCAGGTAACAGTGGCAAGAGTGAAATCGCTCATCTTACTAAGGCAGTTGAAGATTTAATAGCGAATCAGGGTGCTTCTCTGGTAGTATCCGGATCGAATGATAAAAACGTTCAGATCGTAGTGAATGCCATTAACAATTTGTTGGGCAACTACGGTTCAACAATTCTACCAACGGCTCCGGTTAATTTTCGTCAGGGAAATGACGAAGAGATGAACGCATTCATCGCGGAGGCAAAAGATGGTAAGGTAGATGGCGTTATTTTTTATAATTGTAATCCTGTATACGATCATCCAAACGGTGAACTGTTGGGAGGAGCATTGACGAAAATTTCGCTCACGATCTCCACATCAACAACACCCGATGAGACTGCATCAGTTTCTGCTTACATGGCACCGGATCATCATTATCTGGAATCATGGAATGATGCTGAGCCTAAATGGAATTCATTCAGTCTTTCTCAGCCGGCCATTACAGCATTATTCAAAACTCGTCAGGCACCTGAAAGTTTATTGGTATGGGCAGGTGAGACGAATACGGAGTATTTCAGTTTTGTACAAGAATATTGGAGAAACAGGTTCTTTGCAGCACAAAATACCATCACTGATTTCCAGGCATTCTGGGATAAGTGTTTATATGATGGTGTATTTGAAGTGGCTAGCGAATCCACAACATTTGCATTTGCGGGTAACGTAGATGCTGCTCTTGCTGCTGTATCATCAGTAAAGGCAGGTGATGAATTTGAATTAGTGATTTTTGAAGGTTATGGAGTCGGAAATGGCTCGCAAGCTAATAACCCTCTTCTTCAGGAATTACCAGATCCTATTACTAAAGCGACATGGGATCATTATGTAACCATATCTCAAAAAGATGCTACTGCGAAGGGCATTGATAATGATTCAGAAGGCAAAACACAATTAGTAGACCTTACGGCCAACGGAAAAACCATTCGCGTTGCGGCTTTAGTTCAACCAGGTCAAGCTCCCGGCACGTTAGGCGTTGCGGTGGGTTATGGAAGAACGAAAGTGGGTAAAGTAGGTGAGGGCATCGGGGCAAATGCTTATCCATTGGTAAATGCTTCGGGTGAAAGTTTATCCTTTAATGTATCTAGTGGTGTTACCCTTGTCAAAACTGAAGAAGCATTCCAGATTGCTCAAACACAGATCCATCAAACTTACATGGGGCGCCATAGTGTGATTCAAGAGTCTGTCTTAAGTGAGTTTAAGAAAGATGCATCTGCAGGTCGTGAGAACCCGATGGTCACCAATTGGGATAAAAAAGTTGATGCAGCTACCTTAAGCTTGTGGAAAGGTCACGAATATAATAATCACCATTGGGGAATGGCCATCGACCTGAACACGTGTACAGGTTGTGGTTCGTGCGTAGTGGCCTGTAATGTAGAAAACAACGTTGCGCTTGTTGGTAAACAAGAAGTGATCAACAGAAGAGAGATGCATTGGTTGCGTATCGACCGCTACTATAGCAGTGATGCGAATCCTGAAGATTACAAAGCAGCGGAAATCGCTTCGGAAAACCCAGAAGTAGTTTTCCAACCAATGATGTGTCAGCATTGTAATAATGCTCCATGTGAAACCGTATGTCCGGTAGCGGCAACGACACACAGCACAGAAGGTCTTAACCAAATGACTTATAACCGTTGCATCGGTACACGCTATTGTGCCAACAACTGTCCCTATAAAGTAAGACGATTCAATTGGTTTAAGTATCACGATAACCAACAGTTCTACCAGTCTAACCCAGCGATGAATACTGACTTGGGCAGAATGGTTCTTAACCCTGAAGTTACTGTTCGCTCACGCGGTGTAATGGAGAAGTGTTCATTCTGCATTCAGCGTATACAGGGAGGAAAGTTAAATGCCAAGAGAGAACGCAGACCACTGCAGGATGGAGAAGTAACGACTGCTTGTCAGGCATCTTGTGCTTCAGGTGCAATTCTGTTTGGTGATATGAATAATCCTGAAAGCAAAATCAGCAAGCTGTTGAAGATTGAACATTATGTAGAGGTAGAGAAAGACGGTAAGACTGAGAAAGTATTCAATTATGGTATCGATAAGAAGATTGGTAATCCAAGAGCTTATCGTGTGTTGGAAGATATCGGGGTGAAACCGAATATTTTCTATCTCACCAAGATTAGAAATAAGGATAAAGCAAAAGAGAACGCATAAAAGTTTATTATTAGAATTTGATCCGCAACTAAAGTATGCAAGCAACTTCATCGATACGCGAAACGCTCATAACAGGAGGAAAGACTGTACGTGATGTATCCGAAGACATCAGCCGTCAGGTAGAGGGAAAACCTACCCGATTGTGGTGGATGGCTTTTAGTATCTCACTCGTTCTTTTTATGTTCGGGTTGTACTGTCTGGTCACTCTCTTATGGGAAGGTGTCGGAGTGTGGGGATTGAATAAGACAGTGGGATGGGCTTGGGATATCACCAACTTTGTGTGGTGGGTTGGTATCGGTCATGCAGGAACTCTGATTTCAGCAATTCTTTTGCTGTTCCGGCAGAAGTGGAGAATGTCCATCAACCGAGCTGCAGAGGCGATGACAATTTTTGCTGTCATTTGCGCAGCCACGTTCCCATTAGTTCACATGGGTCGTTTATGGCTTGGATTATACTGGGTTCTGCCATTACCAAACACCTGGGGTTCGCTTTGGGCGAATTTTAACTCACCGCTTCTGTGGGACGTATTTGCGATTACCACCTACTTCATAGTGTCATTGGTATTCTGGTATATTGGTTTGATTCCTGACTTTGCCGTTATCCGCGATAGAGCAGTACGAATGGGAAATACAACACGTGCCACCATCTACAATGCGCTAAGCTTTGGATGGGATGGAGCAGCAAAAACCTGGATGCGTTACGAATCAGTTGCATTAATCCTGGCTGGTCTTTCAACTCCGCTTGTATTATCAGTTCACACTATTGTATCGTTTGACTTTGCTACCTCGATCGTTCCAGGCTGGCACACTACGATTTTCCCGCCTTATTTTGTTGCAGGAGCTATTTTCTCTGGGTTTGCGATGGTGTTGACTCTTTTGATTGTAACCCGTAAAGTGTTTAAGCTTGAAGATTATATCACCATATATCATATTGAGTTGATGAACATTGTAATCATTATTACAGGTTCGATTGTTGGTATCGCTTATATCACCGAATTCTTTGTTGCATGGTACGGGCAAGTGCCTGCAGAATACTACGCTTTTTATAATCGTGCTACTGGTCCTTATTGGTGGGCTTATTGGTCAATGATGACTTGTAATGTGATATCTCCCCAGTTATTCTGGTGGAAGAAATTGCGTACAAATATTGTTGCAACATTCATTTTGTCAATCATTGTGAACATCGGAATGTGGTTTGAACGTTTTGTAATCATCGTCACCTCTATTCATCGTGATTATCTTCCCTCAAGCTGGTCGATGTTTTATCCTACCATGTATGATGTGGGAGAATACATCTTTACGTTTGGTTTATTCTTTACAGCCTTCTTCTTGTTTGCAAAATTCTTCCCGGTCATCAACATGGCAGAAGTGAAAAGTATTATTAAATCATCTTCCGAAAAGAAGCATTAATAGATTATGAGTAACACGAACGAAAAATTTTTAGTGGGCATTTTTGATGATGAAGATATTTTGCTTCATGGCGTTGAGGGTATCCGCGAAAAGGGAGTTAAGATTCATGAAGTTTATACTCCTTTCCCGGTGCACGGGCTTGATGAAGTTTTAGGATATAAGCGTTCAAGACTTCCTATTGCGGCTTTTCTTTTTGGCATGACTGGAACAATTCTGGCATTGACCATGCAGATCTGGATGCTTGGTTTTGACTGGCCAATGATTATTGGTGGTAAAAACTTTGTTTCATTGCCTCCCTTTATTCCGGTGACGTTCGAGTTAACCGTACTATTGTCGGCTTTGGGTATGGTGGGAACGTTCTTCATTGTAAGTGATATGAAGCCTTATAAGACTCCGCGTCAGTTTGATTTAAGAAGCACCGATGATAAGCACGTAATGGCTGTTGATCTTGCTTCAAACCAATTGAGCAAAGAGGAGATAAGCCGTATTTTGAAAGAGAACGGAGCATCAGAAGTAAACGAAAAGAACTTTTAACACCAAGCAGCGTATGCGTTATATACTTTTACTAATAGTAGGAATTTCTGCAGCCACCTTCTTGGCAGGTTGTAAAGCTGGCGGTGATAATCCAGGTAAGGAGTACGCGCCTAATATGTATCACTCTGTGGCTTACGAACCACTATCTCAAATAACAGACAAAGATGCCGGCACGTGGGTTAATGCTTTGGATAACGGAAGAGGAGAGTACTACAACTCCAATGAATACAATCCCTTTAAAATCAATTTGCGTCTTCCTGCGTCAAATACAGTAAGAAGAAATGCTCATGGTTGGTTGCCGTATCGTGGAACTAATGACACTACTGGTTTGCGGTTAGCTAGCAAAATAGTGAGCCCACTCGAAGCCACACCCGCATTACTTGCGCAAGGAAAATCACTTTTTGAAATCAATTGCAAGCATTGCCATGGAGCTAAAGGTGCTGGCGATGGAAAAGTAGCTGATAAATATCCTGGTGTTGCCAACCTTACAGGTGATGCGATAAAGGGAGTTACCGAAGGTCATATTTTTCATGTGATTACTTATGGCAAAGGCCTGATGGGTGCGCATGGTTCCCAGGTAAGTGAAGAAGAGCGTTGGAAGATTGCCAGGTATGTAAAGGAGTTACAGAAATAATTTATACGCATTAGATACAATTCGAAATGGTAGCAGACGAACAATACGTTTTTAAAGCCTCTTCAAAGAAGAATTTAACAATTCTGTTTGTAGCGGGTTTGGTTCTTTTTGTGATCGGTGTTTTCATGGCTATGAATGCTGGCGATGGACATGGTGGTGGTCACGCCTCTGCAGAGGTTACCAAGACTTTGGTTGCCAGCACTGAGCCTGCAGCAGTAGCTGAGGGTGGAGGAGAAGAACATCATGGAAGCCCGCTTTGGCTTAAGAGGGTATACACTTCTCTGTGGCACAATAATATTTTCTTTACCGGATTAGGCATCATCGGATTATTCTTTGTGGCCATTCAGTATGCCGCTCAGGCAGGTTGGTCTGCACCGATTAAGCGTGTTCCATTAGCAATTGGACATTGGATTCCCATTGCAGGAGTTCTTACTTTGGTGATTTGGTTAGTTGCTAACGGAGATTTATTCCATTGGACTCACCATGATCTTTATGATAAAACATCTGTTGACACCTATGATAAAATACTTGATGCCAAGAGTAGTTATTTCTTCTGGTTAAGCGAGCCAGGTGGTTTTCCTACGTTCTATATTCTAAGAATGGTGGTCTTCTTTAGTGTGTGGTATTGGTTCTTCACCGTAATCAAGAAGAAAATGCTTGCCGAGGATATCGAAGGCGGTACCTCAAATTGGTATGGAGCGCGAAAATGGGCTGCTATTTTCCTTGTTTTCTTTGGTTATAGTTCTTCGGTGGCAGCCTGGGATTGGGTAATGAGTATTGATCCACATTGGTTTAGTACCATGTTCGGATGGTATGTTTTTGCAAGTTGGTGGGTTGCTGGTTTAGCAATGATCACTTTAGTGGTAGCCCATTTGAAATATGAAGGCTACCTCAAAATGGTGAATGCCAATCACCTTCATGATTTAGGTAAGTTTGTTTTTGCCTTTAGTATTTTTTGGACGTACATATGGTTTAGCCAGTTTATGTTGATTTACTATGCCAACATCCCAGAGGAGACTGTATACTTCCTACAAAGAATTAAAAACGCACCTTATTCCTGGATATTTTATACGAACCTGATACTAAACTTTGTTCTTCCTTTTTTGTTACTGATGACAAGAGATGCGAAGAGGCATATGTCTATGTTGAAAGTGGTTTGTCCGATAGTTATTTTAGGTCATTGGTTAGATTTTTATAATATGATTACTCCAGGAGTAATGCAGTACAATGGCAGCCTGGGATTGTTGGAAATTGGATTGGCATTAATATTCCTTGCAGGGTTCCTTTATGTATCACTTAATGCATTATCGAAAGTTCCTTTAGTTGCAAAGAATCACCCCATGATGGCGGAGAGTTTAAATCACCACATTTAATTGAATCACGAATAAAGAATCTATTATGATGAGTTTGATAATCAGTTTAGGCGTTGTTTTAGTCCTGGCCATACTATATATGGTTTTTCGGATTGGCAACTTGGTGGGGTTGGTGAAAGGCAAGAAAGACGATTCAACTAATTCGTGGAACGATATCAATGCCTACCTGATGATGATCTTCATGATCGGGGGGCTTGGTGCATTTTTCTGGTACTCGTTCGCCCATTTCGATAGCTACGATCTTCCTGTTGCTTCGGAGCATGGAGTAATCACAGACAACTTATTTTGGATTACGATGGCGATCACGGTAATTGCTTTTGTGATCATATTCATTGTCATGGTTTGGTTCACATTTGCTTATCGTTATAAAGAAGGAAGAAAGGCAGAGTTTTTTGCCGATCACCATAAACTTGAAATCATCTGGACTGTTGTTCCTGCCATTGTTCTTGCGCTACTCATCTTTAGCGGTTTAAGGTCATGGAATGATATTACTAGTCCGGCTTCTAAAGATGCGGTTGTCATTGAATTAATCGGACAGCAGTTTATGTGGACGGCCCGTTATCCTGGCGTGAAGGATAATCAATTAGGAAACCATAATTATAAAATGATTGACGCATCGAATGAATTCGGCCTCGATCTTTCTGATATTAATTCGTCTGATGATTTTAAATCACTCGAACTTCATTTGCCAAAAGGCAAAGAGATTCAATTGAAAATAAGAGCCAAGGATGTGTTGCACTCCGTGTTTCTTCCTCACTTTCGTTTAAAGATGGATGCTGTGCCGGGAATGCGCACTACCTTTAAATTTGTTGCTACTAAATCAACCGCTGACATGCGCGCTGAAACAGGTAATCCAAAGTTTAACTATGAGATGGCATGCACTGAGATTTGTGGAAAAGGTCACTTCTCTATGAAATTTCCAGTCTTCGTTCATGATACGATGGAAGATTATGAAAATTGGATGGCATCACAGGAATCCTGGTTAAAGCAAAATCCTGAATATTTACAAAGAGTTCCTGAGAAATTAAGAGAGGCAGCAATGATTAAAGCGGGGATACCACCAGTAACAAACGATGCAATCGCGGTGACCCCAGTAACAGTAACTTTAAACTAAGAATATAAGCAACATGGCAACAGTTGATTTACATACTCATACAGAAACACATGCTCATACCGAACACGAGCATGAGGAACATCATCATGGTAATTTCTGGACAAACTATGTGTTCAGTGAAGACCATAAAGTAATTGCAAAGCAGTTCCTGATTACAGGTATGGCTTGGGCCCTTATTGGTGGTGTTTTATCCGTGATGTTCCGTCTTCAATTAGGATTTCCTGATTCTGATTTATCCTGGCTAAGACCGCTGATAGGTGGCTGGTTGACGCCAGAAGGAAAAATTGATCCTGAATTCTATCTGGCATTAGTAACCATGCATGGTACCATCATGGTATTTTTTGTGTTAACAGCAGGATTGAGTGGTACATTTAGTAACTTCTTAATTCCGTTGCAGATTGG
The DNA here is from genome assembly GCA_947470895.1 of Bacteroidota bacterium. Lineage (GTDB taxonomy): Bacteria > Bacteroidota > Bacteroidia > Cytophagales > Cyclobacteriaceae > ELB16-189. Next base: position 67,310 of record CANIVF010000008.1, on the reverse strand, counting down.
AGCACGGGATATGGCAAGTGGTTTTATGAACATGCTTTCATACTGGTTCTTTTTCTTGTCCAGTGTGATCATGTTTACCTCACTGTTTATTTCAACAGGACCAGCCTCAGGAGGATGGGTTATTTATCCACCACTAAGTGCTTTACCGCAAGCGATGCAAGGTTCTGGATTGGGTATGACACTCTGGTTAGTAGCTATGGCTCTTTTCATTGTGAGTTCTCTTTTAGGAGGTATCAACTATATCACCACCGTCATTAACCTTCGCACGAAGGGAATGTCGTTCACTAAATTGCCGCTTACTATTTGGGCATTTTTCTTTACAGCCATTATTGGTGTCCTTTCGTTCCCGGTTTTATTTGCGGCTGCTTTACTGCTGATCTTTGATCGTAGCTTTGGTACGAGCTTTTATCTGTCTGACATTTATATTGGTGGAGAGGCTCTTCCTAATCAGGGAGGAAGCCCGATCTTATTCCAGCACTTATTCTGGTTCCTTGGTCACCCTGAGGTATACATTGTGTTATTGCCAGCACTTGGAATTACTTCGGAAATTATTGCGACAAACTCCAGAAAACCAATCTTCGGTTATAAAGCGATGGTTGGGTCAATGTTATTCATTGCTATTCTTTCGTTTGTTGTGTGGGCTCACCACATGTTCGTAACGGGTATGAATCCATTTCTGGGCTCCATATTCACCTTGTTAACTTTGATCATTGCTGTTCCATCTGCAGTTAAAATCTTTAACTATGTAACAACCTTATGGAAAGGGAACATCATCTTTACTCCGGCCATGTTGTTTTCGATTGGTTTGGTGTCGTTCTTCCTCACTGGGGGTATCACGGGTATATTCCTTGGTAATTCTGCGATCGACATTCAATTACATGATACTTATTTTGTTGTTGCTCACTTCCATCTGGTAATGGGAAGTGCCTCATTCTTCGGAATGGTTGCCGGTGTTTATCATTGGTTCCCTAAAATGTTTGGAAGGATGCTTGATGACCGTCTTGGATACATCCACTTCTGGTTAACCATTGTAGGAGTGTATCTGGTATTCTTCCCCATGCATTACATTGGCATTGCGGGTTTCCCAAGAAGATATTATAGCTGGACGAACTTTGAGACATTTAGTGGCTTTGCTGATCTTAACATGCTGGTAAGTATTGCCGCGATCATTACTTTAGTTGCTCAGTTATTGTTTGTGTTCAACTTTATCTATAGCATTTTCAGAGGTAGGGTAGCATCAGCTAATCCGTGGAACTCCAATACGCTTGAGTGGACTACTCCACGCAGTCCTGGTCATGGCAATTGGCCTGGTGAAATTCCGACCGTCTACCGTTGGCCTTACGATTACAGCAAACCAGGTGCAAAGGATGACTTTATCCCTCAGCATATTCCCTATTCGGAAACTCCTGAATCCAATTTTCCGCATGAGAATGAACTTGTGAAGCTCGAAATGGATAATGGTTCTGCAATAATTGTAGAAGATAAAAAACACTAAAGAGACGCTTCAAACAATTCGTGAGTTATTCAGCGACCAAAGGATACCATAAGCTCTGCTTATCCGCTTTGGTCGCTGTTTATTTTTTAATCATGGTAGGTGGAGTAGTACGGACTACTGGAGCAGGCATGGGTTGTCCCGATTGGCCAAAGTGTTTTGGTCAGTGGGTTCCTCCCACATCAGTGAATCAGTTGCGTCCTGATTATAAAGAAGAATACGCATCTCTACGAGATAAAAAGAATCAGAAATTTGCCCGGTATCTTTCATCAATTGGCATGAATGAAACAGCTGATAAGATCCTGAGCGATAAGTCCATTTTAGTGGAAGCTGATTTCAACCCACAAAAAACATGGATTGAATATGTAAACCGATTGATTGGTGTCATTATTGGTTTTTTGATTATCGCGTTATTCTTGCGATCCATTCCACTCTTGAAAGTCAATTCGTTTTTTTTCTGGCTTTCGTTATCCACCTTATTGGCAGTAATCATACAGGGCTGGTTCGGGTCCATTGTCGTCTCAACTAACCTTACTTCGTGGACAATTACTATTCACATGCTTTTAGCTGTGATGATTGTAGCGATGCTAATCTTCCTAATGCATAAATCTTCACCGAGTAAGAACATTAACGTACCCATCCAAGTTAAGTTCCTATTAATTGTTTGTATGTTTCTGCTACTTACTCAGATATTATTGGGCACCGAAGTCAGAGCGGCCATCGATAGGGTTGCCCAACAGGGTAGAGAAAATTGGATTTCCCTTATTTGGGCGGATTTTGTTGTTCACCGATCATTTTCCTGGATCGTATTGTTGGTTCATGTCGTTTTTATTTTGAGACTTAAAAAAACTAGCTGTAATAATGCTTTATCCCTAAGTTTAGTACTGTTAATTTTGCTCACCATATTATCAGGGGCGGGAATGGGTTATTTTTCGGTACCGGCATTCCTTCAGCCAATACATTTGTTGGTGGCTACTGTTACATTTGGACTTCAGTTTTTATTGTTTTTGCGATTAAATACTCATAAAGCCATTGTCCTAGAGAATCAGGTATGACACCAGAGATACAACAGTTAAGTGCCCTTCAACTAGTTGCTGTTAAGACCAGAGCTTACATCGAATTGTTAAAGATTCGGCTATCTTTATTGGTAGCATTTTCATGTGCTTTTGGTTATATACTTGCCACAAAGGGAACCGTGACTTGGGAAGTATTATTGATGCTTACACTTGGTGGTTTTTTGTTATCCGGGGCATCCGTCAGTATCAATCAGATTATCGAAAAAGATTTGGATAAACTGATGACGCGCACCAAGAATCGTCCGCTTCCAACTGAACGTATTTCTGTTTCTGAAGCCGTGGTTTTTATGTCCTGTGTTTTGGTCATTAGTGTAGTGATTCTATGGATTTATACCAATCCACTGACCGTAATCCTATCCGTGGTATCCATGCTTCTTTATAGCTTTGTTTATACGCCTTTGAAAAGAGTGGGTCCAATTGCAGTTTTTGTTGGTGCTATTCCGGGCGCTTTACCACCACTTCTTGGTTGGGTTGCCGCTACAGGTTCCATTACTTATGAAGCGTTAATCATTTTTGGTATTCAATTCATCTGGCAATTCCCACACTTCTGGGCCATTGCATGGGTTGCTGACGATGACTACAGTAAGGCAGGTTTTAAATTACTTCCTTCCGGGGGAGGCAAGGATCTTAATACAGCTATTCAGATTATGATTTATACGCTATTCCTTATTCCTTTAGGATTACTACCAGCTAAATTCGGAATTACTGGATTAGATTCAGCGATTGTGGCGACCGTGTGTGGAGTAGCTTTTTTGGCTCAGACATTTTCGCTGATGAAGACAGGAAGCAGACAATCTGCACTCAGGATTATGTTTGGTTCTTTCCTGTATTTGCCGATTATTCAGATTGCTTATTTAATGGATATCATTTAATTATAGAAGGATATGGAGAAGACGATGTCAAGTGAATTTAAAATTGTAGAAGAGCCAAAAAACACCTTGGCCATGAATCCAAAGAAATTTGCGATGTGGCTGTTTATTGGCAGTGTAGGGATGTTGTTTGCGTCACTCACCTCTGCTTACATTGTGCGCCAGGCAGAAGGTAATTGGTTATTCTTCGAATTACCTGGTATCCTTACAGTCTCCACGGTTGTGATTTTACTCAGTAGCGTAACGATGCAATGGGCGTATTGGTCGTCCAGAAAGGACAGTTTGCAAATGGTCAAATACCTGGTTTCGGTCACCACAATTCTTGGTGTCGCTTTTCTGGTTCTTCAGTTTTATGGATGGAAAGCGCTCGTAGAGAATCAGGTATTTCTGGTCGGAAACCCATCCGGATCTTTCCTGTATGTAATCACTGGCTTGCATGGGTTGCACATCATCAGTGCCATTGTGTTTTTGCTTCTTGTTCTGATATCTGCTTTTCGCTTCCGTGTTCACTCAAAAAACCTCCTTCAGATAGAAATGTGCACAACTTACTGGCATTTCTTAGGAGGCCTTTGGCTTTATTTGTTTGTATTCCTATTATTGTATCGATAAAAATCCTTAATCCTTAATTATGTCACACAGTTCAGCCGCAACCGTATCTGGGAAAAGTGTTTGGGATGGCGGAGTATCACCGATGGGTGTCAGTTATGGCAAACTCATGATGTGGTTCTTTCTGCTATCTGATGCATTTACATTCTCAGGCCTATTAATTACATACGGACTTGTTCGCTCGTCTCATCCAACTTTTGAAGGTCTACCGGATGCCTTTGTATTCTCAAAGGAATACTGGCCAATCCCTGAAAAGGTTTTTGAAGCGGTTCCATTTCTTCATGGATATTCGTTGCCATTGGTGTTTGTGGGTATTATGACTTTTATCCTGATCATGAGTAGCGTTACCATGGTCTTGGCGGTAGAAGCAGGTCACCGTATGGATCGCAAGGCTGTTGAAAAGTGGATGCTTTGGACAATCATAGGCGGTTTGACTTTCCTGGGATGTCAAGCATGGGAATGGACTCACTTTATCGTGGGAACAGATACACCTACTATGGTAAAGGATTTTGTTAATGGTCAGTGGATCACAAAAGAAGTAACAGGAGCGTCACTGAAGATTAATCAGTATGGTCCTCAGCCTTTTGCCGATTTCTTTTTCTTCATTACAGGTTTCCATGGTTTCCACGTATTTAGCGGAGTGATGTTCAACTTCCTGATTTACTATAATACAGTAACAGGTGTATATGAGCGCAGAGGCCATTATGAAATGGTTGAGAAAGTTGGTTTGTATTGGCACTTTGTAGATTTAGTTTGGGTATTTGTATTTACATTCTTCTATCTCGTTTAATAAGATATTTATGGCACATCATTCAAACGAACCTCAGGTAACTGTTCTCCCTCCTGATAAGGAGAAGATAAAGAAATTATGGACTGTTGCTGCTTATCTTGGAGCAATCACAGCTTTTGAGTTTATCATTGCTTTCACCATGACGCATGGTCCTGCTAAAACCGCAATTTTTGTATTGCTTACTATTGTTAAAGCGGGATATATCGTGGGCGAGTTTATGCACCTTCGCTATGAGGTGAAAGTCCTTTTCTGGGCTATCTTAATACCTACCTTATTCATCATCTGGATGCTGGTTGCCTTTGTTTATGAAGGCAGTCAGATGCCTGTATTTTGATAAGGAACTTTATTAGTCAAAAGAAGGCTAAAGTGATAAACTTTAGCCTTCTTTTTATGTTTGTAAGTAGCGTGTATGAAGAAGATTATCCTGGTTATCGCCCTTCTGTTTCCCATCGGGGTATTTGTATTTCTTAGATTTTTCGGAAAAAACGAATTCACTATTCCTGTATATTATGAAAGCGGGGTCAATGACATTCCGGCCTCATGCAATAGAAATTATCAATCGCCTTATCAGGTTTCGGACACACTGCTAAAAAACTTTGGGTGGAGTGGCACAGCGACCTTAATCGTTACGGATACAACAGTTCAAACTGCATTAACAAGATTGGATCAGGAATTTAGTGCCGAAGTCCAAACCATTTATTTGTCGGGTGAAAAGGACGATTTAGATCAGTTTTTTACCTGTGATTTACTTTTACAAAAGCCATGGACAACCGTTTTGTTGGATGATCAGCGAAGAATTCGTGGCTATTACGATCCTAAGACCCGCGAGGAAGTGGACCGGCTTATTGTTGAACTAAAGATTTTGTTAAATAAGTATTAATATGAATGAAAATAAAGATCCATACGAAAGATTAATAATCGTGCTTTCAGTGGTTTTGCCATTGGCCGTTGCCGCACTTTTTGAAATCAAAATTCCCGGCTATGATTTTAGTTTTTTGCCTCCCATTTATGCAGCAATTAACGGTATTACTGCGGTGCTTCTTGTTATTGCGGTAATTGCCATCAAGAACAAAAAAAAGAATCTCCACGAAGCGTTGATGAAGATTTGTATCGCCTGCTCAGCCGTGTTTTTGTTGATGTATGTAGCCTATCACATGACCAGCGATACCACTCCTTATGGGGGTGAGGGTATTCTAAGGGTGGTGTATCACTTTATCCTGATCACTCACATCGTTTTATCTGTAGTGGTGGTACCGTTCGTTCTGTTCACGTTTTCGCGCGCGATTAGTGGTAGTTTTGAAAAGCACAAAGCATTGGCTAAATTTACTTTTCCAATATGGCTTTACGTAGCCGTTACAGGTGTTATCGTTTATTTGATGATTAGTCCTTATTACTCTTAATTATCTCAGTGTATGAACAAGTGGGTGGTGAAGTTACTGTCTCTGATCATCTCAGTATTTGTTTTTTCGATAGAAGGGAATGCTCAATGTGCTATGTGCCGCGCCACACTTGAAAATAATGTTAGCAATGGTGATATCGGGATTGCTGCAGGAATCAATTTTGGAATCCTTTATCTTTTCGCTGCACCGTACACCGTCATTGCCCTGATTGCTTTTTTCTGGTATAAGACAAGTAAAAGAACACCACAGAATGAAAGCAAAGGAAGTCTGGCAGGGTAAATGTCCAAGATGCAGTGAGGGTGATATTTTTGTTCATCCGATTTCAAAAATCTCCAGGTTTTCTGAAATGAATTCTCATTGTGCAAAGTGTGGAGTTACATTTGAACCAGAACCAGGCTTCTACTATGGTTCTTTATTCGTTAGCTATGCGTTTACGATCGCCATCATGGTCATCGTTTGGGTTCCTTTATATGTTATTTTAAACCCGCCAGATTGGGTTTATGGTGCTACTCTTGTAGGATTCTCTATTTTGTCCATCCCATTCAGTTTTCGTTACTCAAGAATATTATTTCTTTATTGGTTTGGTGGCCTGACCAATAAATAGAAACGTTCTTTAGGAAATTCTTATTTTTAAGTAACCTCCGAGTATGCTTAGAAATCGATGTGTATTTTTTTTAAGCCTCTCCTTGTTGTTTGCTATTGGGTGTATTGTTTTTGACCACAGCACCAATAAGGCAGATGACCGAGTATTATCAATTGAATCGAGTCTCAACTCGATGGTTGAGGGCGTTAACAATGAAGCAGAATTGATCCTACGCGATCACACTTTTGTGAATTGGTCTTCTCTTCAGAATTCATTTTTTCTGCTCGATAGTACGGAAGTTGTTGCCTGGAGTAAAGAACAATACTTTCCTGACTTAAAAAACATCAACATCACCAGGGCTTTTCAACTGCTACAGAATAATTCTGGTGATTTTCTGATTAGAAAGTGGCCTATAAATAAAACAAGGTCTCTGATTTCGGTAATTCCACTGATGAGGAGATATCCAATTTCAAACCGCTATTTATTCCCCGAGTGGAATGATGAAATTTTTAATGGAACACGTGGCTCAATCATAGCAGGTTCAGGTTCGGAAGGGGTTATCCTTAACTTGTTTGGAAATGCAGTCTTTCGGTTTAAAGTAGAGGATGTAAATCATGAAAGGGGATACTGGTCGTTTGCGTTGGCCAGCGTCTCTTTGTTTTGTTTCGTGTTCGGAATGTACTTTATGGTCACTCATCTTTATAGAATTAGGAAGTTTGAGTTAGGATTCATCGCTTTGTTGGGTGCTTTTGTCACGCTCAGGTTGATCATGGTCACATCAGGTTATCCAACCGGCTGGATAACATCATCGGTTTTTGATCCGCAGTTTTTTGCATCTTCTGATTACAACTCTTCCATAGGTGATCTGTTTCTTAATGCTAGCGGGGTTCTCATTCTTTGTGGATATATATTCACCACTTATTCCCATTGGCGTTTTGTAAAGTATACGCTACACGCACCCATGTGGCTCAGGTACCTATTTGGATGCTTTTTTATTACCCTCGCTTTTTTTTCATTCTTATATCCATATCTCTTTATAGAAACCATTTTTCATAATTCTATCATTTCTCTGGATATCACTGAAGCCATTCAGTTTAATTGGCTTCGTTCGTTGTCGTGGTTGTCTGTATTAGCGGGTGCAATTAGTGCTTTCTTTTTTGTACATGTGTTTATCAATCTCGCCAAATCAATTTTCCCGGGTTTCCTTTCTTTTCTTGTGGCTTTGGTTATAGCCGGTTCTCTTTTCATGGCTTATTTTTTGAGTGCCTCTCGTGACTACTCGATTACTTTACCGGTTGCCGCAATCTTCTTCCTGATCTTATTCGTAACGAATCTTACCTCATCTCTGCGAAAGCTTAAGTCAATCACGTTCATTTATTTTTTTGTGTCGATTGCCGCACTTGGAATTCAGCACGGATTAAGCATTAAACATTTTGTAGAGGAGAAGCGAGTTCAGTCCCAGTTTAAATTTGCTTCTAATTATTTGATAGGTCGCGATGTGTTAGGGGAGTATCTTCTGAATGAAGGCACAAAAAGGATTGCGCAAGATGCTTTTATTCAAAGCAGACTCAATAATCCTTTTTTAACGAAATCTGCGATACGGCAAAAGGTAAAGCAGGTTTATTTGAACTCTTACTTCGATCGTTATGATGTGCAGATTTATTTATATAATTCTGCCGGGGAGCCTTTAGATAACAACTCAACCTTACCGATGGCTACATTTTCTAGCCGATTTCAAAGCGCTTCTGCATCCACGGATTATGAAGGGATTTACTTCATCCAACCTTCCGACATTAATTCAAACAAAAGATATCTCTCTTTGATTCCAGTTTCACGAGCTGATCAGATTATCGGATTTATTATTATTGATTTATCTCTTAAAAGAATTATTCCTCAAAATGTTTATCCTGAACTATTGGTTGACAGGCGTTTTGCTGAGTTTTTTGAAAACACGGATCGAAGTTTTTCATTCATGAAGGATCATCAGATATTAAGCAGCTTTGGCACGTTTAGCTATGAGAAGGAATTTGATTTCTCCATATTAGATGACGTAGATTTATTTAAATCCGGAATTAATAAGAATGGATATTTTCATTCCGGAGTTGAAGATGTTTCTGGCCAGGTGGCAGTAATTACTTCCGCTTCTTACCCCATTTTTTATGTGCTTACTAATTTCTCGTTATTTTTTGTCTTGGGAGTTATTCTTTTGGTCATCGCGATGACCATCTATGGTTTCATATCCTTTATAAAGGGGCATAAGATGAATTATGCCGCGCGGATACAATTATACATTTACCTGGCTTTTTCATTACCCTTGTTTGTGGCTACGATTACCACATTGAATCGCGTTAGTAAATCTGCGGAGAACGACTTGAATCAGAATTTTGAAACGAATGCCAGAAATTTGGGCGAGGATATACAATCTTCGGTAGCGGACTATTTTGCAGGCAACATATCCAAAGATGCTTTTGAAAATACTCTTGTTGATCGTGCTAAGGTTACCAATTCTGATATTACTTTTTATGATCACAGGGGCAAGTATGTGGCATCAAGCCAACCATTGATTGTCGAAAACCAAATTAGGTCGTCATTGATGAACAGGTCTGTTTGGGAGCAGATCAATTGGGAAGGAGCCAGTTCGGTTATTGGTAACGAGCGAATAGGAGCGTTGCAATTTAATAATTGTTATGTGCCGCTCAAGTCGCCTGAGTCTGGTGTTCTTCTTGGAATACTTAGTGTTCCTTTTTTTAACTCGGCAAATTCACTCGAAAGCACCCAGGTTAATGTGCTTTCGAACTTCCTTTCGGTGTTTACTATTATTTTCATTCTGTTTTCGGTGCTCTCTTTTTATGTAGTCAATTCGCTCACATTTCCTTTGCGCTTCATCACACGTATACTATCCAGAACAACATTGTCAGGTGGCAATACGCCACTGGAATGGAAATCTAATGACGAGATTGGTATGATGGTTTCGGAGTATAATAAGATGGTGAGCAACCTCGAGCAAAGTAAAGTTGAACTGGCGAGAAGTCAGAAAGAAAGTGCCTGGCGCGAAATAGCCAAGCAGGTGGCTCACGAGATCAAGAATCCGCTTACGCCTATGAAGTTAACCCTTCAGCAAATGGAGTATCTACTCAAGATGAATAAACTGGATGATGAGAAAGCGAGAACGTCCATCAATACATTACTCACACAGGTAGATATACTAAATGAGATCGCATCTTCGTTCAGTGCCTTCGCCCGAATGCCGGCACCAATACTTTCTCGTATTGATCTTAATTCGTTGCTGAATAAGTGTGTCAATTTGTATTCGGATAACGAAGGAGGGGAGGTCGTATTTAAATCATCCATCAGTGCTGCATTTGTGATGGGTGATGAGCAGTTATTTAACAGGATATTTTCGAATATTATTCTAAATGGCTTGCAGTCTGCCCAAGGTGAAACTGTATTCGTGCAAGTTGAGTTAAATAGAGTGAATGGTTATTACCAGATCAGTATTATTGATAATGGAAAAGGGATAGAACCCGACATGCTCAACAAGGTATTCATTCCCTATTTCAGTACGAAACAATCGGGCTCTGGATTGGGGCTCGCTATTTCCAAGCAAGGTATTGAACAAAGCGGAGGTGAGATATGGTTTGAAACCGGGCTCGATGAAGGAACTACGTTCTATATCAAGTTACCCATGGTGGAATAACGGTTGATCTCAGGCAAGGTGTTCTTACACAGTTCCGTGCTTCAGATTCTTCATAATCTTGTTTGTAAAGACAAAATCATCCAGCTCTTTTACACCCGAATTCATGATGTCATGATTCGATCCTTCCCACAGCTTATCTCCTTTGCTTAGAAACATGATCTTCTCTCCAATTCCCATCACAGAGTTCATGTCGTGAGTGACCACTATCGTAGTAATATCAAACTCGTGCGTGATTTCCATGATCAGCTCATCAATAACAATAGAAGTTTGAGGATCTAAACCTGAGTTAGGCTCATCACAAAACAAATAATTTGGGTTGTTCACAATGGCTCTTGCGATGCCTACTCGTTTTTTCATACCACCGCTGATCTCGGATGGCATTTTTTTATTTACACCTTCCAGACCAACACGCTTTAAACAAAAATTTACCCGATCAATCTTTTCTGACTTCGGCATTTTTGTAAGAATATCTAGTGGAAACATAACGTTCTCTTCCACATTCTTTGAATCGAACAGTGCCCCACCTTGAAACAACATTCCAATTTCTCTGCGGATTTCAGACTTCATGTCTTTATCGGCTTCGGTGAAATTCCGAAAATCGTAAAATACATTCCCTGTGTCGGGATGAAGAAGCCCGACAATGCATTTGAGCAGAACGCTTTTTCCTGTTCCGCTAGATCCAATGATCAGGTTTGTTTTTCCTTTGTCAAATTCGCCATCGATCCCGTTAAGGATAATCTTATCAGCAAATGATTTGGAGATATTATTAATCTTAATCATGGTACTTATAAAAGAAGATAGGCAAGGAGATAATCGGCTATCAATACCGCGATGATGCTGGTTGTTACCGCATGAGTACTGGAAATCCCAACCTCCAACGCTCCACCTTGTGTGTAATAACCTCTGAATGAGGATATGGAACTGATCAGGAAAGCAAATACAATGGACTTGATCAATGCGAACGTAATAAAGTATTCATTGAAAGCATACCGGATTCCATAAATGTATTCCGTAGGAGTGAGTATTTCTGTGAGTGTGCCTGCCAGATAGCCGCCCATCATTGAACAAACGGCTGCTACAATGACTAACAGTGGAAACATCATTAATGAGGCAACAATTTTTGGTAATACCAGATAGGAAGCAGAGTTGATGCCCATTACCTCCAACGCATCAATTTGTTCAGTAATTCTCATGGTGCCAAGGCCTCCCGACATGCTCGATCCAACCTTGCCGGCATAGATGATTGCCATAATGGTAGGAGCTAACTCTAGCACCGTCATTTCTCTTACTACTTGTGAAACAACAAATTTTGGTACGAGCGGACTGACCAGGTTTGCGGCTGTCTGCAAAGTAGTTACAGCGCCCATAAAGGTGGAGACGAGCATAAATAACAAAATCGACTTAATGCCGATTTGAATACACTCCTCCAGCGTTAGGTGATAATAGGTTTTGAACGTTTCGCGTCTCACAACTAGCGACCCCAAAAAAATCATGTAACGCCCAAATCCCTTCATGTAGTTAACATCAAATGCTATATTGCTCAAAGATAAAATAAATTCTCATGAACAAATTAGTAGTAGTAACCGGTGGATCGAAAGGTATTGGAAGGGCCCTCATTGAACGATTTGCAAAAGAAGGATTTGATGTTGCTACCTGTTCCCGAAAGCAATCTGATTTAAGTGATTTGAAGGAGCAGGTTGAGCATGAAAATAAAATCAACGTCTACACACGCGTGGCTGATGTAACGGATAAGAAACAGGTTCAGGACTTTACGGATTTTGTGAATGCATTAAATCGTCCCGTGGATGTCTTGATTAATAATGCGGGCTATTTTGAACCAGGGCAAATCACGGAAGAGCCAGAGGGCTTGCTTGAGAGAATGATTCATAGCAATCTTTATAGTTCCTATAATACAACCCGCGGACTTATTGGTGGAATGAAATCCAGGAAGTGGGGGCATATATTTACGATCTGTTCAATCGCCAGCATCAAAGCCTATCCCAATGGAGGCTCTTATGCCATATCCAAGTTTGCCTTATTGGGATTTACCAAAGTGTTGCGAGAAGAACTCAAGGAGTTTGGAATCAGGGTAACGGCCGTTTTGCCGGGCGCAACAAAAACAGGTAGCTGGGATGGCACCGAGCTTCCGGAGAGCCGTTTTATCAGGCCCGAAGATGTAGCCGAATCGGTTTACGGAGCCTATTCGCTTTCGCGGAATAGCGTTATTGAAGAGATTCTGATCAGACCTCAATTGGGTGACATTTAAGTTTTTATGCACATCGAACAAAAGCAGGTTCAAAGGGTTATTTTTGTATTAAACTCAGCCGCGTGAATAGTCAAATTATTCAACTACATCAGTACTGTAACAGCCTCGTTAGGTATAGCCGAAGAAAGACCCGGGTCGTGAACATTGGTGGTGTTCCCATGGGGGGAGACAACCCCATCAGAATCCAATCCATGAGCACCATCGACACGATGGATACGAAGGGTTCTGTGGACCAAGTTATCAGGATGGTAGACGCAGGATGTGAGTACGTGCGTATTACAGCACCCAGCATTAAAGAGGCTCAGAACCTCGATGAGATAAAGAAGGAACTGCGCAAGAGAGGCTACACCGTTCCTTTGATTGCCGACATTCATTTCACGCCCAATGCAGCAGAACTGGCTGCCCGCATTGTGGAAAAAGTAAGAGTAAATCCTGGCAATTATGCAGACAAGAAGAGATTCGAAGAGATTGAATATACTGATGCTACGTACCAGGCAGAATTAGATCGCATTCGTCAGAAGTTCACACCATTGGTTAAGATCTGCAAAGAGTATGGAACAGCGATGCGAATTGGAACCAATCATGGTTCATTGTCGGATCGAATCATGAGCCGCTATGGCGATACCCCCCTTGGCATGGTGGAGTCGGCCTTGGAGTTTCTTCGCATCTGTGAAGACCTGCATTACTATGATATCGTAGTATCCATGAAGTCCAGTAATCCACAAGTGATGGTTCAGGCTTACCGCTTATTAGTGCAGAAACTGGATGAAGAAGGCTTCCAACCTTATCCATTGCATTTGGGGGTTACCGAAGCAGGCGATGGAGAAGATGGCCGGATCAAGTCCTCCGTAGGCATTGGCACCCTGCTGGAAGACGGTTTGGGCGACACCATTCGTGTGTCATTAACAGAAGAACCAGAAGCTGAAGTGCCAGTGGCTAAACAGCTGGAAAGCAGATATGTAAATAGAACGACTTCAATTATAATTCCAGAGATTAAAACATACCCGATCAATCCCTTCGCTTATACCAGAAGGAGTACTCGTGAGGTAATTAACCTGGGCGGGCATCAGGTTCCAAGGGTAGTGGCTGATTTTTCAGCCAAAGAGAAAGTCACACCAGCATCATTGTTTGCTTTGGGCTATCACTATTCTGTGCCGTTGGATAAATGGAATATCACCGACATGGCCTGTGACTTTATTTTTCTGGGCGACAACACCATCGACTTCGCTATCCCGGGCACCTTGGGTTTGATCTACAATCATAAGACCTGGCTTACCCAAAAGTCAAAAGATCGCAGCTATCCTTTTGTTACTCCATTGGATTATCTGGGAGGTTTTGAGTTGTCTTCCAGCCTCAATTTTATTTATACCCAATTAAAGGATATCCATGATGAGTTTATCAATAATGTAAAACAGGATAGCACGGCTGTATTACTAATCGATACGTACAATACTCATGGCCTTGCTGAACAGCGGAGGTTGTTTGTGGAGCTGATCGAAAGGGACTGCACAGTTCCTGTAATCATTGGGCGTGCCTATGCCGATCTTACTTCAGATCAGCTGCAATTGTTTGCAGCCACGGATATGGGTGGATTATTGATTGATGGGCTTGGTGATGGATTGTTTATTGCTGCCGTGCGTTGTGGTTCTGATAAGATGGTGAATGAAACCGCCTTTAACATTTTGCAGGCCACACGTACCCGAATCTCAAAAACAGAATACATATCCTGTCCTTCCTGCGGGCGCACACTATTTGATCTTCAGGAAACCACAGCGAAAATCAGATTGCGCACCAGTCATTTAAAGGGAATTAAAATCGGAATCATGGGATGCATTGTTAACGGGCCTGGCGAGATGGCCGATGCCGATTATGGGTACGTAGGTTCCGGACCTGGCAGAATAACGCTGTATCGCGGCAAAGAAGTAGTTAAGAAAAATGTGCCAGCGCCTCAGGCCGTAGATGCCCTGATTGATTTGATCAGAGAAGATAGTAATTGGATTGAACCACAAGAAATAGTAACGAATTAAACCTATGGAAAATCAAACTGGAACGGAAGAGAAGAAGAAATTGTCGGTACGAGAGTTTCTTTCATTAGGCGAGGTGGGAGGTTATTTCTTTCGCAAAAAGGATCCATCACGGCCTATGAACATAAACATCAAGATGATGCACGGCATTAATAAGATTTCGATTGTTGTGTTTTTGGTGGGAGTTCTATATTTGATTTTGAAGCGATTTATTTGAACATAGAATCATTTAGAAGTTTCTGCCTTGCAAAAAAAAGCGTAACGGAAGAATTTCCGTTTGGTGAAAACACACTCGTATTTAAGGTGATGGGTAAGATGTTCGCCCTCACTGATCTGGAGTCATTCGGAAGTATTAATCTGAAATGTGATCCTGAAATTTCCGTTCAGCTGCGTGAACGGTACACCTCTGTTTTGCCGGGATATCACATGAATAAAAAGCATTGGATTACCATATTGATGGATGGAAGTATTTCTGATAAACTGCTGAAACAATGCATTGACTCTTCGTACGAACTCGTAGCAGCCTCATTGAGTAAAAGTTTAAAAGTAGAGTTGAATAGATTGTAATCTGATTATCAGTATTTTATTGTTTTATTCATTACTTTCGCATTACTAAGGTAAATACTTATTTTTGTCAATTGTGATCATCCGTCTGGAATGCCCCGAGCACTATTAACGTACGTAATCACTCTGTTGGCGCTGAGTTCTTGTACTCAACATCTCGTTTGTCCTGCTTATCAAAGTGCTTTTATTTTCGATAAACCGACAGCCAGGGAAAAGTTTGTTTACTACAACGAAAGCACCACCTCATCTAAAGATATCATCGCATCGACAGGCAAAACCATAACCCTTCCTGCACGGGATTCTTCCTGGGCGAATAGCAATGTATTATCAGGGCCGGCATTACCCAAAGTGAAGCGTGTAAAAATGGACAAGTATTTACTGCTTCCAGAGAAGACGTATAAGAAAGCTCTCCGCGCATTGCAAACCGTTGAGATGAAACAGGTACTTCCTAAGAAAGCGGATTCTTTGGATATAAAAGCAGCGCTGGATAGTGCGGCCAGGAGTATTACCGATACCTTAACTGTTCAAGCTAACAAGCCTAAAGCTGAGCAGGTTGATAGTGCTTATGCCATTACAAAAACCAAGGAGAAGTATAACATGGATCAGGATATATACATGTGGTATCTACGTGATCTTTTGGTCTTGCCTGACGCACGCGCTGCCAAGCAACAAAGTAAAGCCTTAGCAGAGAAAAAAGATGCGAAGCAAGGATTCTTTAAACGACTCTTTGGTAAGAAGGATAAGTCCAAAAAGGCAGATGATTCTTTGCAGGTAAATAACCCAGCCACCGATACAGCAACGGTAGTAAAGAAAAAGAAATCATTGAATCCATTTAAGAAGAAAGCTACTAAGGCTACTGATGCTGATCCGAAGAAGAAGGTGGACCCTGCCAAGAAAGAAGAAGACGATGGATTCTAAATCTAGTCGAATAAGGTAAGGTTGCCGAACTGATCGGCAGGGGGTGTTGGAATAATCAAACTGGGTACGT
The DNA here is from genome assembly GCA_947470895.1 of Bacteroidota bacterium. GTDB lineage: Bacteria > Bacteroidota > Bacteroidia > Cytophagales > Cyclobacteriaceae > ELB16-189. The sequence continues at coordinate 50,955 of CANIVF010000008.1, read as the reverse complement.
CCCTCTCCACATCGTTTATTACGGGTGAAACATTATAGCCCTCGAGTAAATCAGCCGAGCATGCTTTGATCAGTGAAATGAGTTGATCTTCAGAAGCACTTCGGTCCAACCATATTTTCTCTTCTTCCTTTGAAAAAATGACAGGCTGGCGCTCGGTAATTTCGGAGATCCATTTGTCGGACGGGGTGGTGATGATAGAAAATGTATGAAATGAATTCCCTTCATGATCTTCATATTCCTCCCAAATTCCAGCGAATGAGAAGATGTCTTTCGACTTTAACACGATTCTCCAGGGCACGTTGGTTTTCTTTCCTACTTTCTTCCACGCATAAAATCCATCAGCGGGTATCAGGCAGCGATGTGTTTTAAGGTTCTTTTTTAGTACTGGCTTATCCTTGATCAGTTCACCTCCTGTATTAATGATCCTTTCTGCGATGGTCTTATTTTTTGACCATTGAGGTGCAATGCCCCAATAAAGATAAGAGAAGCCCTGCGGGCTTTCGTGTGTAATCACTGGTAATAATTGTGATGGAGCCGCATTGTAACGTGGCCGAAATGCTTCTGGTTCTTCAATATTAAATCGAGTTGCAATCTGCTTGGCAGATGCATGGATGGAGTAACGTTCAATCATGGATTAGACTGTATAAACTGAAGAGCCCTAAGTTCGGACCAATATAGACCATTTTGATTAAATAAGGCGAAGCCCACATGACCACCTCGTTCTGGAAATTCGAATTTTAGATAAGGATGATTTGGCAAATGAGAAGGGTAGCAGTCACCACTAAGAAACGGATCATTCAATGCATTCACGATTAGGGTTGGTCGCTTAATGGATTCAATATATCGTATGGAACTACATTGCTCGTAATAGTCAATCGCGTCTCTAAAACCATGAATCGGTGCGGTATAGGTATTGTCGAACTCAATTAAGCTTTTTATCGAAGCCAGGTGGCAAGGATTCAATGCTGAAATCTGCTTTGATTTGTTGATGACCTTTTCCTTCAGGCTGTTGAGAAAACGTTTGTTGTACACCCAATTGGAAGGCTTTGAAATCTCCACGCAACTATTATGTAGGTTTAGAGGCACTGAGAATGCAACCCCTTTTCGAATAATTGAATTCAAAGAGGATGCTTTTTCTCCCAGATATTTTAGCGTTAGATTTCCTCCCAGACTAAATCCAATCAGGTTGATTTCAGTATAGCCTTTGGCGATGCTATGGGTTACCACCAGGTCCAGATCATCGGTGGCGCCACTGTGATAAAACCGGATTTTGCGATTCATTTCTCCACTGCATCCACGATAGTTCCAGGCCAGTACATCATACCCATCGTTGTAAAATAGGTTAGCCATGCCTTTGATGTAGGACCGCTGGCTATTGCCTTCCAAACCATGAGATAGGATGATCAGCTTTTTTGAATCTTTGTTCAACCAATCAAGATCGAGAAAGTCATCGTCAGGCGTGGTGATCCGCTCGCGCACATAAGGTAAACTTTCCACCTTTCGAATAAGCGAAGGATAGATCGTTTCAAGATGCCTATTGAAAAGAAGAAACGGAGCACGATATGAATTCATGAGACCATGTTGGTGAAACCCATCATGCAAAATTACGCAAGTGTAGACTCTTGAACCAGTACTACCAGCCCTTCCACTTTTTAAGATTCGTAATCTGCGCCAGATGATGCTCTCCATGCCAGGCGTATGTACCCATTAAAGTCTTGAGGGTAACTTGTCGCTTAGTTTCAGGATGAACAAAGAATCGATCAAGCTCTGTGAAGGGTATCGTTCCAAGTAGAGTTATCCATTTTGCATGTAGTGCCTTTAGTAAAGCAATGGAAATAGCTGGATGTGATTTGTTATCTTCCGTTTCGGCCCAAAGCTTCTCAAAATATGCTTTGATGACGGGTTCGTTTTCGGTGAGCGTCCATTTTGTGCGTATGTACGCATGCATGTGACTATCAGCAAGATGATGAACCACCTGACGCACCGACCAGCCTCCTTCGCGATACGGAGTGTCGAGTTGTTGGTCGTTAAGGTTTTTAATTGCCTTCTCCAGATTGGCCGGAAACTCTTCTATTTTCTTAAGGAATGCAGCAGTATCTTCAGCGGTATAATTTTCCTTCGGAGCAAATTTACCGACAGGATATCGAATGTCGTCCATGCTATTATTTGTTCAGCTCTTCCACTGCTTTTTTCAACTCGGCCTCATCATAGGGCTTGTTGAGTTTCACGGTAGTTTTCTTTCTCTTCTTGCGCACTCGAATATTGGTGAACTCAATCAGTAAAGAAAAGGCAACCGCGAAGTAAATGTATCCTTTGGGGATTTCTTGATGTAGACCTTCCAGCAGCAAGGTAAATCCAATTAATATCAGGAAGCCAAGGGCGAGCACTTCCATGGAAGGGTGCTGCTTAATGAAATCGCTAATGGAACCAGAAAAGAACATCATCACAAAAATGGACACAATGACAGCGATGATCATGATAACTACTTGCTCAGGAGGCACAATACCTACTGCGGTAAGAATAGAGTCGAAAGAGAAAATAATATCCAATAAAATGATCTGGACGATTGTGCCGGCAAAGGTGACCGCGGCAGCCTTTACGCCACCTTGTTCATCATCTTCATCTCCCTCCATTTCATGGTTGATCTCCATCGTACTTTTTGCAATAAGGAATAATCCGCCAAAACCAAGAATCAAGTCCTTGCCACTAAAAGGCATATCATGTTCAAAAATGAAATTGGCGGGAACAGTAAACAAGGGCTCTGTGAAACCGATAATCCACGTGATACCCAGCAACAACGCAACCCTGACAAACATTGCTAAGAACAGCCCGGTGTTACGCGCTTTTTTGCGTTCCTCTTCAGGTAGTTTATTCGATACAATGGAAATGAAAATGATATTATCAATACCGAGCACTATTTCAAGAAAACAAAGCGTGAGCAGGGCTAGCCAAGTATCGGCTTTGAGGAACATTTCCATACGCTACAGACTAGATAGTAGAAATTTAAAAGCCGAAATTAATTAAAGAAACTTACATTTAATAACACAACAAAATAAAATAAAAAAGCCTTTAATCAAATAAAAAGGCCTTTTTATAAATGTAAAACTTACACAAATCAATTTTTCATTACAACCATAATTTTCTTACGTATGATACCGGTGCTTCCAGCACCAATCTCGAGGATGTAAATACCTTCTGCCAGATCTTCCACATTTACCGCAGCGGAATTACTGCCAGATGGAATCATCTCTTTTTGATACCTACGCCCCGTCAGATCAATCAAATGAATTTTGGCTTCATTTTGAACGATGGAGGGCAACTCAACTTTAAACTCTCCGCTGACGGGGTTGGGGTATACGTTTACTTGTTCTGGAAGAATCTCCTCAATACCGGTTACAACCACTGGATCTGTAAGTCCTTTTTTCAATTCAGACTGATGCACTTCTTGGGTGGTCTCATCCTGAAGGAATGCGACTACAGCAAGATCATCTTTTGCCGGGAATAACTTAGCAGGATCTGCCGTCCACTCAAAAGGGCCAAATGTTTTGGTTTGATCTTTTAATAATGGAGCTCCAAATCTTGTGCCTGCTGCGGATGGAAGCAATCTCTTCAATACATATTCAAACTCCGTTTCTCCTGTTAAAATAAGGGGACTGGTAGAAATAATCTTTGCCTCTAAAAATCCGGTATGTAAAATGGTACTAACCGGTAAGTCCTTTTTAGCAGTTACTGAAACACTAACGGAATATGTATTTGAGGGTAATAGTGTAGCTGTTATCCTAATGTCGGCTCCTGCCAGTTCTAAGCTTTGAGAACCATATACGGTTTCGCCCCATTTAGAAAATAGCCTGCTTACGTTATTCAAAGGAATAGGATCATCAAAAGAATCTAAAAATGCAGTAGGTGTTTTTGATACATGATAATACAAGGCTCTTGCACTTGGGTCGGCCGGATTGGTTGTATTAAATGGGTCCGTACCAGGGAAACCAACGTGATAATTAATTTTGATGTAGTCTGTGCCAACTATTCCAGGGAAATCAGTTTTCAAATAATCGCTTTCTGTTTTTTCATAGGCATTGCTGGTACCTTTGTTGGTAAAGTTTTCCACCAATACCACTCGGGTGCGTTCACCAATTCGGAAGTGATCAAGTGCGAAACCCTCCTGATCCGGATTTTTATTTAAGGTCGCGAGGGCAAACCGGAATACTACCTGAGCCCGAGATGGAACGGGGATCTCAGATAGGGTATGTTTTGGTCTTATCCATTTTATTTTGTCAATTCCACTCCATCCAAAATCTTTGGATAATTGGTCGCCAGGTTTAGCTGCAATACCCTGTTCGTTAAACCAATCTACGCCTTCACCGATTTGCTCTCCTAATACAAGCCATACCTTACTAGAATCAGCTACGTTTTTATTATCGACAGAATACTGGAGGATAATACCTTCGGAAGAATTAAACTGCACAAAACTATTGAAAGATACCATTGGCCTACTAAGATTACGAAGATCAAAACTAGGGGAGTAAAGAGCGGACCGTTCTTCTGGATTAAAGTTTCCTGTTAAGCTTGTGGCCCATACCTTCTTACCATTAAGAGTATCCTCCATTTGGGTAATTGTTTTTGAAACAACTCCATGCTTCCATGAATCATTTGTATTGAAGCCCGGCTTAGAGGTGGCTGCATGTTGCCATCCGCCATTATCTGATTCAAAAGGTGCCAAGTAAGCATCTGCCATTGTAGGAGTTGATCTGCGCAGAATGATTATAGTCTTGTTTAAATTAGCATCGCAACCCTTAGCGCTTGTTACTTTTAAATTTACTTTATAGGTGCCTTCATTCGTATATTTTTTTAATTCAGGTGAATTAAAATTTGAAGCTATCGGCTTAATAGTTCCATCTCCGAATGTCCAGTCGAGTCTAGCAATAGCATCGTTAGCAACAGTAGATGAACTAACAAACTCAATGTCATCCGCTGCAGAAATTCCAGAAAAGCCAAAAGCTACTTTGGGAGTTCCGCCTACGCTTAATGTCTTTGTTGCAGGTACTAAGTTGGAACAGCCAAAGTTCGTGGTTACGTTCAATGTCACATTGGAGTAATCGAGCGGGTCGGAATATGTATGTATCGGATTTTGACTGGTAGCGCTATTGGAGTTTGTGCCGGTTGCACTGGCATTGATATCACTAAAATTCCAAGTCCATTTGTCGAGGATCACACCACTTGCAGTTGCGTAGGAAGATTGATCCGAGAAGTTGATTTGGACGTCTTCGCAGAGGGTACTCGTACGAAAACTTGCTACAGGATTGGGGGTAATCCTAAGCACAAGAGTTGCAAGGCTCTTACATGGAGAATTATTATCCTGATACTCATAAACGATCCGTATGTTGTTATAGCTATTATTAACTAGGGTAGGATTAATAGTTGCCACACCGTTGCCATTATCTTTAAATCCAAGAAAATTTCCTGGACTGGCTGGATCAGGTGTAAGAACAAGGGGTGTGCCTGTAGCGTGATTAACCAATGTAAACTTACCAACGGAAGTACCACCGGAAGCGGCTGGGTAACCATTTATCGTTATAGGACCACCTTGTTCACAAAATATAAAAGTTCCAGGATTGCCAAGATTTGGAAGATAGCCGCTGGGTTGAGGCCCGTTCTTTGGATCAAAATCTGAAGCAACAAACGGGTTACTTGGATCATTAGTCAAAGGCGCACCACCATTTGAAATGTTTCCACTCACCTCTAGGTAAGCAATGGCCGGTGCGAATAACTGGGTACTTTGAACTAATTTCACGTCAGTGAGTGCTACGTTGGCAATACTTTGATAAAGACCAGTATATTCAACTCTACCTAATGAACCCCCTTGGTAGTAAGGTTTACCCTGGCCAGTAGTACTATTAAATTCACGAAAATCATACCAGTCCGTGTTATTGTTTATCGTACGAACATCAAAAGTATAATTATAATAAGATGTTCCTGGTAAGGGATTGTCATTGGGATTAAAACCTGTAATCGATTTTACAGGTAGTGTTTGAATTATCGAACTCCATGAATTGTCCAGGTATTGTGATCCAGGTGTGATCGTAATGGGTACACCGGTGGATAAGGAAGTAAGATAGAATCCAGGGAAGCTGTTGAAGAAAACAGAATACGTGGTAGGATAAGTACCAGGGGTAGGGAAATAATAATTGGTTATGCAATAGCTCGGTGCTAATCCTAATCCGGTTCGGTGATCGTATACTAAATATTGAATCGCGTTCTGCGAAACACAACCATTATTATCAGTATGCGAAATGGTAATATTAAATGGAAGACCTAAAGTAACAGAACTAAGATATAAAGAATCGAGTGTTACACCCTGACCACTAAAAGTACTTGCACCATAATCACCAGCAGGAACCGTTGGAATTAGTTGAACTGTTTCGAATTTGTCATTGATCAAATCAGGAAGGATTGATCCATCTCCCAGGTAACTGTTGGTGAAACTGATGGGATCAATCGAATTGGTGCCAATATTTGCCACGACCGCTCCATCAGGTATAGCGTTGACAGCGGTTAGGGTTGTGCCTCCAAGCCGTGTGATACTTCCAGAAGCGGCACCAGTTGCTAATACCTTCAAACCTGAAATTGAAATATTATCTCTGGAGTTCGTGGGTGTATTTGCGTTTGTATAAATAACCTGTACTACTGAATTACTAAGGAATGATAGTGATCCACTGTTAGCTATAAAATCAGCTGTGCTTGAAAGAATGACTTTACCGTTGACAGGTAAGGAAGTTTCGAATTCGAAGCCAGGAGGGAGTAATAAATTGAACGTTTGAATTCCTGATCCGGTACCAGTGAAATCACCGTTATTTCTTTCCACAATGGTGATGGGTTCATTCAATGGCTGGTAGCTGCCAGGACAAATACTGTATGTTGGAGAATACAAGATTACCCCAGTGCCAACAGGTGTAGTTGCCGTGAACGTAAAAGTGGGAGAGGCGGGCGTTGCACTTGCTGCAAACCCTGGACTTCCTTGATATGGACCTACTGTTCTAATGGCTGAAGGTAAATCGCTATTCTCGGCAAACATCCAAACATCATATTGTTGATTAGTTGAAAGCCCGTAATTGATGGTTCCGAATTGTGTTATTGGATTAGTCTGGGAGATCGTGAAATTGCCACGGGTTAATGATCCTGCATAAGCAACATCTCCTTTTATCTGATCATTGGTTGGTGGTGTTATGGTAGGATTATTGGTAAGCATGAAGTAGGCATTTCCAGGGAAATCAAATGATGCTTGTATGGTAGCACCGGTTAGTGAAATATTAATGATCTGGGATGGTAAAGGAGTTGTTGGGGATGTCCCCGTGGAGAGTAGTTTGGGGGCGATGTTACTGGATGTTCTAAAGTATAAAACCCCTGGCGAAAATATGCCTGGAAATTTATTTCCAGATTGATCAATAATTCCCGCGCCTGCGTTGCTGGTTTGATCAAACGTTCCCTTTTTTATATTCACATAATAGATTTGATTGAAAGCTAATGGAGAAGGTACATCAAAAGTTATTGTAGGGGATAGATGGCCAATATTAACAGCATCTGTCTGAGGTTTAGAACTGTCAAAGCGGCCTTGGTTTCCAAGCAATTGCAAATCACCAACCTTGGTTCCTGGCGTTCCTACACTAGTCGTTTGAAATAATTCAATAGTCGCATCCAATGACCAGATAGGAGCATCAAACGTCAGCTCTATATTACCATTCGGATCCACATTTATTTGCCCCTTAGATGGATTGGATACAATAAGACTTGGTGGATAAATAGCAGCGAAAGAAAAAGTCAGTCCCGAGGTGTTGGTTTTAGAAGCGTGTGTGCTGCCAAGTGATGTCACAATATTTCCAGATGTGGGGTCAAGACTACCCGGTGTACCAAACTGCCAATCCAGGTCTTCAATATAAGGTTGCATGGGAGGAGTACCTGAGTTTGCGGTAGTTTCTACATCCACCATCAGGAAATACGTATAAGTGGTTCCGCCTATAGCATGGAAATCTCTCGGCACACCACCCACGCCTGTAAAATCAACGGTGAACGTAAAACTGCCCTGTGTTACTTTTCCTTTAATGGCAGCATCGGTAATGTTCTTAGCGATAATGGATGAATAGGTAGAATTATTCTTTTGTTCAAAAACACGAGGGTTTTTAAATACTCCAGTAATAGTATTGTCAAATGAAATGACAAAGCTATTCAGTTTTGGTTCACTCGATCGTGTAAAGGGCGCAGTGAATGTTACACCGTAAATTATTTTATTCACCGATCCACCTGCAAAATTGGATGGAGTGTTTACTCCCGCAAAACTGTAAATGGCAGTAACATCAAAAACATCTACCAAATTTGATACTGCAGCTGTGACAGTCAATGCTGTTGGTGGATTATTGGTGGAGGTAGCAGTAAGTGTTCCATCACCAGCCGAAGTATACACTAAAGTATTTGGATCGAGGGTCACTTCACCATCCGAATAGGCAAAGGAAGTTGTTTGCAATTGAGCGGTAGGTGTAGTAGTCGGAACCGTTAAAGTTAGTTTTGAATTATAAGCATTGTTGAATTCTAAATCAATCAGACCATTGGTATCATTCGCTACGATTTTTACCGGTGTTCCAGGGGGTAAAGGGACAGGGCGATTAATGCCAACCACTGAAGATGGTTGCTGGATGAATTGCAATTTAGTGGCAACAACGTCTACGATGTTTTTGTCGATAGGAGTTAATTGACCATTGGTAATGGCACCGGTAGCTTTTGTCCATGATCCTCCGGTTAAGCTTGGCAAAAGTGTATTCAGTTCTGACCCTGACCCTTGTGTGACATTAGTTAACTTAATTCGGATGTTATTAAGGTCCCTCACATTCGCATTGTCATTAAGGAATGTGGCCCGGATGGTAAATGTAGTTGACAGATTGTCATCAGCTGTGATGTAACTGGCGGCACTGGCAATGTTGAATGTGACGGAGGTACTATTACCAAGAGCCTGCTCACCAAGCTCAAGTCCGCTGGCATTGTAAAGGGCAATCTTCCGCACATCTTTTGCACCAGCCACCGAAACTCCCAAATTATTGGTGGTAGTGATATCAAAAGTGACAGAACTGATTTTAGTGGGGGCTCCATCAAGATCAAGGGTTAGGCCATTTCCGTCTTGCAAGACAAAGGTGGCAAGAGCTGCGCTGTTTCCGGCTCCTGTTATATCGCTGCTTTGAAAAAGAATGTAAGGTAGTCTTTCAACGAAGGCAACAGAATTATAACTGAGGACGGATTCCTGAGAGGAGACTACACCGATAGAAGGGGATAGCTGATTGTTAATTCCTCCGGAAGAGATGGAGAGTTGTGTGGAGCCATCACCGGGTGTTGCGGTAAATTGAAAATTAGGAGGGAGGGTGAGTTGCCCTGCTGTAAAACTTAAAATAGGAGCAGGCGTAAATGGAGTGTTGATCATTGCAACGACATCATTGTTACCAAAGGCTGATACAGCATTTACAAAATCCTGATCTATAATATTGTTCACATCTCTGGCCTGAACCACTACCGGACCAAAATTCACATTGATAGTTGCCGATAGCGGAATTGAAGTATAGTCAAGTTTAGTGGCAGTTACCTCAATTTTATTATTATCGTTGTTTGTTCCCGAAGGTAAATTGCTTTGGATACCGGTGGGACTATTGGTAATAAATTGCGAGCTTGAGGTACTGCTGGCGGTAACAGACACGACACCAATAGAAATAATCTGATTGTCAGTTACTCCAGTGCCTAAAAAGCTACCTCTGATTGATAAGGGTTGGCTCGTTCCGTCTGCAGCAGTAAATGGTGCTAACGAATTGAATGTCATGCGAGCCGTAGTCGAATTCATCACAGTTATATCAGCACCAGATACAGGAAGTTCCTTAATTTCTGTGGTTCCATCATAAAGAGCCAATTGTCGTAGATTTTGGTAATTCACAACATCAAGGGTGATGGACGAAAGTGTTGTGCCTAAGTTATCAGCATCAACACCATCACGTAATAAAAACTTTTCAAGTACAAGACTTCCTGTTCCGGAGCCTGATGGAATATCCGTGGTCTGAAATATTTTGTAATCTATATTTTGGGAATAACTAAAGCCAGTATCACGAATGATATCAGAGTTTCGGCTTATTGTTGCTGGTGCGGTTGTGTTGAAATTGATCGCGCTTGTATTTATACTAGTAGTATTGGGCGATAATGAATAAGGATAGATGAATACGTTATACCCAGTTGCTGCTAAGTTGCTAAATGTTGCGGATTGAACACCTTGAACAATATTTTGTGAAACGGTTCCATCTCCAATAATAAAATCATCAAGAATATAGGTACCATCCGTTACTGCTGGGGATGGAGAAGCTGATGTGGTAGCAATAACTAGATAATGACTTGCTCCTGGTATGTCAGTCCAATTGATTGTAATTGAACTTGTTCCTGTTGAGGAACCGAATGAGGTTACAGGAGTGGATGGTTGAGGTAAACTAACTGTATAGGCTGGTCCTGCTGCGCCAGCCGCTAGTGATAGTTGAACAATATCAATAATGTTAAGGTCACTCAATACATTAATGCTGAGCGTTCCTGAACCAGCTACGTTAGGATAAAGCACTTTCCAATATTGTGAAGGTGCAGTGGAGGAAGCTCCACCACTGGTTACCGGAGAAACAACAGGAACGTTAGATGAAATGGTGGGAAATAGAAAAGAACCAAATAGGGGAGAGATTGACCTACTTATTGAGCTGGTGGTAATTCCGCTTACTGGCTCAGTAAAAGTTACAAGGAAATCGACTTGGTTACCATTCAGGGCCGGTGTCGTTCCATTAATTGACGCAGCATAGGAATTAATGATCGAATTATCTAACGTGATAGAAGATACAGACGGGGCTGTTTTATCAAAAGTTACGGAGGATGCATTTGTGGTGGTGGTGGCGGAAGCAAGGTTACCGACTTCATCCTGCACGTTTATTAAAATGGGTAATACTCCTTCGCTGAAAGTATTATCTAAAGTGGCTGTGGCTGTATAATTTAATCCGATGTTGGTAACCACAGTACCAGCTCCACCAATGGTAACTGTTGGCGCTGTGAATAAATTTTCGTTTACCGAAAAGGAAAGCGTGACTAGGTTGCCGATTGTCGCAAAGGATGAATTGACATGATTTGAGGTGATTGAAATAGGAGTAATATCAGGAGGGTTTTTATCCAATACTACTGAAGACGAAACCGGTAATGGTGATGTGGTTGAATTTGTTCCTGTTGAGTCAGACTCGGTGAGCATATAAACCAGCATGGCCAGTGGACCATTGTTATTGCTGCCTGTTATCGTATAATTGGCTTGCCAGTTAGGATGAGCCCCCGTAACTACGGCAGGGGTTGCATTATCATTATCTATAATGACGCTTGGTGTAACGGAGGGAGTAATGTCGCTACGGAAATTAACCGTTACAACATTTCCTGGCTTAGCTCGGTTTGTAAAACCGTTTGCATTGTTGCTCTCCATGGTGATGTTTTGTAAACGGATTGGAGTACTAGGAATACTGCTCATGAAATTATTCGTTCCATCTTTTACATTACCTGGCGCATAAGAAACAACTGATGTATTATTCCAAACACCATTAGCCGGAGAGGTAAGAGTGATCGTAGCGGACAGATCGTAAGTACCAGAAGCTGGCAAACCGTCTACGCTAAATCCGGTAACTGACGCGCCCTGACTTAATGTTTCATTTACCTGAAAAACAATCGTTTCAGGAGTATTATCATTAGGTTTAAGCACGAAGCCTGAAGCAAGAGTAGGAGGGTCAGTATCCGATGGGGTAAATGAGTTTGTTACCAATTCATTTCCGGCAAGATCAAAGACATAGTTAGGAGCATTTCCAATTGCGGCTGAAGAGTTGGTTGCAAAATCCTTGTATGTGATCACCACACTCGAATTTGGCCAACTACCATTATTCAGACTTCGAAGAACAATTACATTATTGTACGTTGTTGAGTTTACCGTTATGGAAGAAAAGAATTTTGAGTCGGCATCTTTAATTCCACTAATGCTTGCGCTGAATCCATGTTTGGATGCGTCAATGTCACTGTTTGCTATGAGTAGGCCGTCACTCATATCGAGAATTTCTGTAAAGGAGATAATAATTTCTTCTTTGTTTCCCGCTGCGCCATCCGCATTCCATTTCTTAAGCCCAATTTGTGGAGGAGTCCGGTCAATCGTTACATTATAGGGAGTAGTGGCTGTTGAAAGATTTCCGGCAGCATCCATAACTCTACCTGTTATGACATGCACACTTTCTGAAATTGCTCCAACGGCAATGCTGTAAGCACTACCTGAAACCAGACCAGAGCCTATTTCTGTAGCACCACTGTAAATTTTTACTATGGTGCCGTTTACTCCGCTACCGGTAAAGGTAGGGTTTGTGCTCTTTGTTATATTGTCAGTGTTTGTTCCAGTGCCGGTTCCGGCAATCCCTTCAGTATCTGTGGCAGTGGTCAAGTCTGGTACTGCAACAAGTGCGGCTGGCGCAGTCTGATCTATCGTAATCAAAGCACTCTGGGTAAAAGTTGAGCTATTTCCAACCGAGTCATTAACAATTGCCCTGAATCGTACCGTATTGGTTTCTGTACTTGAGATTGCCTCAAATCCAACATCGTTTAAACTGAATACCTTTTGACCTGCCACACGTTCACCATTAGTAATGGTGGAGGCTGCACCCACATTTGAAAATCCTCCTCCATTCACATTGGCTTGAAGTTGAATCGACCCATTGTTTAGTGAAGGATCTGAGTTGGTAATTGGAACCGTTATGTTTATTCCTGTATTCGTGGAGTTCCAAAAGGCTGAAACTACATTACCCCCCGTTGTAACCAAAGGCCCCACGGTTTGTACAGTAGGATTATTGGCGTCAATAGGATCACTTACCTGTGAGATACCTGTTGTAAAAGCGGAACTCTGGTTTGTCGCAGGATCAGAAACAATCACGCTTACCGGTATATTCGAACCGGCAGGAACATCCGTTCCACCATTAGTGATGGTAAATTGTGCGGTATAGTTTGTGTTGTTGGTTCTGTTAAAACTTCCCAAAGTAAAGCCACCGATTGTACTGGAAGCGAGCGTGTAGGTTTGTCCCCCATCATCACCTACGGTTATGGTGGCAGTTACAACATCCCCAACCTTCATGGATGCATCTGGTATCGATACATTTGAAATCGTTGGAATATTGGCATCAATGGGATCAGCACCTTGTGAAATGGCGGTGGTGTAAGTGACACTTGGATTTGTTGCTGGGTCAGCGATCACCAAGCTCACCGGAATATCCGATCCGGCAGCCACATCGGCTCCTCCATTACTCACGGTGAATGGTGCGGTATAGGTCGTGCTATTGGTTCTGCTTAAACTTCCTAACGTAAAACCACCAATGGTACCGGATGAGATCACATAGGTTTGTCCTCCATCATTACCAACCGCTATCGTTGCAGTAACCACACTGCCCACTTTCATTGATGAATTAGAAATAGTGACATTTACGATGGTAGGAATATTCGAATCAATGGCATCACCAGCCTGAGCAATTGCTGTCGTATTTGCAGCGCTCGGATTTGTAGCAGGATCAGCAAGGATTATGTTTACGGGAATATTTGAGCCTGCTGCAACGTCAGTACCTCCATTGGTAATGGTAAATTGTGCTTCGTAGGTTGTGTTATTAATTTTGGTGAAACCACCTAGTGTAAATCCACCGATAGTTCCGGAAGAAAGTGTATACGTTTCTCCTCCATCATCGCCTACTGTAATCGCAGCGGTCACAACACGGCCTACTTTCATGGCCACATTGGGTATTGCAACGTTTGAAATTGTTGGTGCATTGGCATCGATCGTAACACCAGCGGAAACGGGAGAACTCGTGTAGGTATTTAGATTGCCCGCACCAGCTCCATTTCTTATTAAAATATTTATTGGAAGAGCACCCACGGATGCTCTATCGGTATTTCCGCTCGCCACCGTATAGGTAAGAGTGTAATTATTGCCACCCGCACTGGCAAACGTGGAAGTAACGTCCACACCATTTATAGTTGTGCCAGCATCAACGGTGTATCCTGTGCCATCGGCAACAATAGTGAAAGTAATGACACTACCGATCTTATAGTTTCCGAAAGGAACAGTAACAGTGGTAACAATTGGTGCGGCAGCATTTAAACTTACGTAGCTGATCAGGAAAAATAACACGGGCCCCGTTAATCGAAGTATAGATCTAATCATATGCAAGTCATTATTGTAATTTCAAGTAAATTATTCGATCAAAACATCAATCAATTCTTTATTTGAATCATTGAATATTCCCGTTCTTATCGGTTTTCATCAACAGGACAGTTCCAAGGCCAGCAAAATCGGAGGTAGCTAAAATGATGTAACCACCATCGCTAGCCTGCAACACAGCTACGCTTTGTTCGTCCTTCGTGCTACCAATTGATTTTTCCCAAATCACTTGGCCATTACCATCAATTTTCAGTAGATAAATATCGGCTTCACCTCTTCCAAACTTTAATTCAGAATTGCTGGGAACCGTACAGGCGAGCAATAATCTGCCATCTTGCGTAGAGGTAATCGCATTTCCGGTTTTGTTTCCTGGTATTGAATTTTCATCAAGTTTTATCTCGAATATTTTAGAGGTAATCACCGAACCATCCTGTGTCAATAGTTTGAATAGAATATCGCGATCACCGCCACCAGATAATTCGTTCGTGTTACCGATTATTGCATAACCAAATTCGAAATTACAAATGTCATTGCCTCGTTCATCGAACCCCGGACTGCCAATGGGCAAATCAAAATCAGTGTTCTTTCGGTTTTGCTCCGTTTTCACAAAGCGCATGTCCGTTCCACCGCTGTGTTGTACGGTGCCACCCCATAATGCCTTACCAGCTTCGTTGATAAATAATTTGTTAGTTAAATCAGCTTTACCAGCACCATAGGTTTGAAACCAAGTTGCTGTTAAATCACTCTTTACCTCACCGAGGGCCATATCTTCATCATTGGAATTGAGAATGTTGGCCAGGACAAGAAAGACTTCATTTTCGCTAGCGTCCTTGGAAACAGTAATTGCTTTACCCTGATAGCCTGGTAAGCTTGGAAATGTTTTGGTGATGAAGCTGGTTTTTCCGACATCGTCAATGGAAACTTTAAGAATAAGCAATTCTGATTTCTCATTCTCATTGATGTATGCACCCGTGATTACGAAACCTATTCCATCGGGTAAAACATCTATACCATAGCCGAAATAACTTAGAATATGGCTATTGCCAGTAACTGCCTGTGGTGCATAGAGTTCACTCCATTGTTTATTTCCCAGCTCATCTGTTTTGATCAGTTTTATTTTTGTCGCGCCATCTATCGTGGTGTTAGCAAGAATGATATAACCCTTATCTTCCGTTTCTTTAATGGCTATGGCTACGTCATCGCCTCCTCCGTTGAAATAACGAACGAAGGTGAAGTTGCCGCCCAAATCGGCATTATTTTCATTAAAGCAAGAAAATAATGTAAGCAGAAAAAATACGTAAATTATTCGCATCATGTGCTTATTTGTTATTGAGTTTTGCTGGTTTGAAAATAGGTAACGAAACGCCCAGATTACCCGTGAGGGAACTAACACCTAAATCGTTTAGTTGATCTCCATAGTCCAATACATTTTCAATATTGGTGCGCGCGTTTTTGTCGATGATGTTATTTAATCCCTGAATGAAGCGAGCTTCACCATGCACGATGATTGAACCAATTCTTAATTTAAAACCTGCTCCAACAGAAACAGAGTAAAGAAGCGGTGACATAGAATCTTTGATGTCAATATCCGGACCACTGATTGAACTTTCTGAAAGCCCTGTTGTAACAGTCTGCTTCATGGATTTGATGTTATAACTTATCCCTGGCCCAGCAGTAATGAAGGTTTTAAATGTTGAGCTTTTGCCAAATACGTATTGAACCATGGCATTCAAGTCAATCCAGTTTTGTTTATACGTAGAGATAATGCTGCCATCGCTGATACCAGTGATATCTCTCGTGAATAATTTAGATTGCGATTTGAATTTTCTGGCTGCAAAAAGAAGTTCAGGACTCGCTACGAAGTTTCTATAGATTTTTTTCTCAAAAAAAAGCCCACCCAAAAAACTTGCTCCGGGCGAGAATTTGCCTGTTCCTTCAGAACCTGATGCGGTATAGTAGTCAGTCATGACCAAGGGAGCAACTGTACCCAGGCCTAACTTCATGCCGATTGAATAAACAGCATTGGTGCGAAAGGTGTTGTACAGAGCAACAAACTCAGCAGGGTCTATATCTTTATTTACCTCAAAATAGTGCGATGTTTCTAAAAGCTTAAGCATGGCTTCATCTGCCTTCTTCGGTTCTTCCAGATAGATATAGGCCTGTGTCAATAATTTGTATGCGGCTACCTTTTGTTCAACGGTGAAATCAGTAAGGTTACTTAATATCTTCTCCAACTCATGTAATCGTCCTTGTTCATAGGTTGATGTTGCCAAACGCAAAGTTTGTGCGGGCGAAGAGGATTGTCCCCAAGTTTGATAAGCAACAACGGTGAGGAGAATAAGTGTGTAAAGTTTCTTCATTGTTATTTGCTGGCTTTTTTACTGCTTCTGAAGCTGGATTGTATACCAGGATAATTCTCACAGGTTTTTTCATAGGGGATATCTTCGACTTCAGCAACAAATAATTCCCATTCATCTTTAGTCATATTGCGTTCGGCTATACCACACAGGATATCTTTCAAAACACTAAAGTTGGTCGGATAGGCATGAATAGTTTCGTCCGTTTCAACTTTTGATAGTCTGGTAATTTCTCTCACGCTATTGATGCCAACCATTAGTTGTGAATCATCCGGGGTGAAGGCAACGCTCCACGCCCAGTCATGATCTCCTAAAATGACTGGTGGCTGTTTGAGGTCGAGAAAATTCCATAGACGCACAGAATGGTCCTTGCTAGCTGAAGCAAAGAAGGTTCCTGTGTGATTAAATCGGATATCTTCGATTTGAGATGTATGACCAGGTAAATCACGAACGATTAATCCACTGCCGATTACGTACATTTGACCGCTACGATCACCAACAACAATCTGACCATCTGGGGCAAAACTTAATGCAGATAGACTTATTTTTGATACCTTCACAGTAGATGCGGCATAGCCCTTTGCAATGTCCCATAGATAAATCATACCATCATCTCCACCTCCTGCCAGCATCGTTCCATTTTCGTTCAAATCCAACGAAAGGATTTTTACTTTAGATTTAATGACTTCCACTGCAGTGTTAAGATCAGAATACTTAATGCTTAGTCCAGTGTTATCACGAGCATAAAATCCTTTTCCGCTGGGCATAAAATGGATATCATTGATATCATATCTGAACCCGGAAATCTTTTTGCGTTCCCCGGGTTTACGCAAATCATATAATTCAATAAAGTTTGCCTCACTATTTGTCGGATAAAGACCACCTGCAACCAATAGGTTCCCGTCTGGACTGGTATCCAGGGCATATACCATATATGGCTCACCTCGTTTGATTTCATCCATAATTGACTCTGCCTTCCATTGGCCGTTTTCAAAACTCCATCGGAATATTCGCCCATCGCTACCACCGGAGTAAATGTGATTTCCCTTGCCGTGCGTTTCCAATGCACGAGCTGCTCCGTTTTTATGGGCTTCTAAACTATTGGTGATAGGATGGCCATTGTTTTTCAGGGCAGTATAAAGACCACCATAGATATCACTATCGTATGGATAACCACCATACTTTTTATTGAACAGATAAGCTTGCTGCGCAACGAGAGCTTCTTTATCGGGGGTATTGCCAAGCTCTTTCGATTTGATAGCCATGGCTTTTGCGGTTGCCAGATAGCGTTGCTTTTGAGCTTCGTTTTTTGCTTTGGTGGCGGCATCGGCATTTTCTTTCGCTTCATTCTCTGCTTTCCTTGCTGCCTTCGCGTTAATATCAGCTTTCTTCTTTTGAGCGACAGCATCAGCTTCAGCCTTTTGAGCTCGGATCTGTTCAGCTTCAGCTTTCTTTCTGGCAATATCAGCCTGTCTTGCTTGCACTAAGGCATTTGCCTCTGCTTTTTTAGCTCTATCGGCTTGTTCATTTGCCCTTGTTGCTTCTTGTTTAGCTAATAAAGATTGCTCTTGCGCAATCTTCGTTTGATCATTAGCTTTCTGCTCGTTGGCCTTAGCAACACCTTGTTGAATAAATGCGTACACGAAGGCGATCAACGCAATACCGGCTAGTGTACCAAAAACAATTGCCGTCACACGAGCACGTTGAAGTTTTCGCTTCTGCTCAAGTTCTTTGATACGTTGCTCGGTATCAAATTCTTTCTTCGAGTATTCGAGGAATATTAAGGTGCGCTCAAAGGCAGGATGGTAGCGCTGGCCCCAAACTAAGGTAGGCTTGTGCTTTACCTGCCAGTTTAATGCTAGTTGCAAATCAGGTGGCCTCCACAAGCCTGCTTTGCCTACCTGATACATGGCTGCGGCTTCTGCCAGGCGCAAATACATTTGCACGGCTTCGGATTCATCATCTACCCAGTTTTTCAATCGCACCCAAATGCGCATCAAACTTTCGTGCGAAAGATCGATCATCGATTTGGATGATAATGGCATTCCAAAAGCTGGTGTTATCAGTGACCTTCCAGGTTCACGGAATTTTTCAATTACTTCAATCACATCCGCTTCTGATACATCAGCAATGGATGCAATTTCATTAAGTCGTGTTGGTCTGCGAATACCAAAGTTCTCACCCCGTTTTTCGGTTATGGCCTTGAATATAATTTCGCAAATGCGCTTCTGCTCTTCGTCCAATTCGTCATACGCTTCATTGGCATGCTGCGACAACGCCTCGGACATGGTACCAATCGCCTCATAGTGTTTGAGATCAACTGGCTCTCCATCATAATCTTTAAATTTTGACCAATAGCTCCAGGTACGCATCAGTGCGTGCTGAAGAATAGGAAGCTGATCGGGATTATCACCCAAATCATTTAGTAATTGTTGCACTAAGCGAGGTGTCACCTTCGCATCACCTACTGCCACAGGCCCTTCGATGGCTCTTCGCTTTTGGTCACGTGTCATCTGCGGAATGAGGTAGTGACTATCGTTGATCTTGCGCGTTAGTTCAGGGAATTGTGCGCAATCACCGATAAAATCTGAACGCATGGTAATGGCTACATAGATCGGGGAGTCTTCGTAATTAATGGCTTCCATCAACAAGTTGATGAAGGCTAATGATTCGTTTACTGAATTTGGATCTGTGCTATCTTTGAAGCGGAAGAGTTCCTCAAACTGATCGACCAGCACGAGGTAGTTGATGTCATCCTTTCTTCGCAGTTGTTGAATCGCTTCAACCAAGCCGAGCGAACTGCTTCTCAAGAGTGTGGAGACGATGGTTCGCTTTATTTTTTTATCTTCGGCATCAGCGATAATGTAATCCCGTGAAGTCTTCAGTAATGCTTCAGCCATATTATCAATGGGGCCCCCGCCTGGTCTGGTTACAATTACTTCCCAGTTGGGACTGCTGTCGGTAAGAAAACCTCCGTATAAAATAGGAAGCACTCCGCAATAAATGAATGAAGACTTACCACTTCCTGAGGGACCGATCACGCCAACGAACCTGCTCTTCGAAAGCTTGAGTAGTACTTCGTCACTCTGACCTTCGCGGCCAAAGAACAAATGACTTTCCTCAATTTTGAAAGGGCGCAATCCAGGGAAAGGATTTTCGGTTCCTACAAGGGTGGGGTATCCTTGATGTTCGTCTATGATGGGGCTCATAGCTTTTTAGTTAAATTCTTGTAAAAATTTTTTCAGGTTTTCCATCGATCGTTGAGTATCTCCGGAAATAATCGTGAGGTTTTGATTTTTAAACTTGTCGAGATTAGGGCTTCCTGAAGCGAGTAATGCTTTGGCTTTAATCGGCTTCTTTCTTCCAAAGCCAGGTGCTTTCAGAAGATCAAGCACTTTCATGCGTACCCACTGGTCGTTTACTTTTCCTTTGAAAATGATGGCGCCATCAAAGTTGCGGAGGTTATCAATGTGTTGTTTGCGCACTTCCAGAAGTTCACCTTCAAAGGCAGGTATCAATACTTTAAATCCGGCCTTCTCTAATATTTCTTTATAAGGCTTCACTTCATGGTCATCCACTTTATCGTGCACGAGGTAGATCGATTTACCTCCGGATTCATCCACCCCTCTGCGTTCTTGCGATTCAAGTAGTTCTTCACGAACAATGTTTTTAAAATCTTCTAATGGATTTTGAAGAATCTCTGCACCTTCCTGAGCTTCCGTGTCGCGTTTTAATGTTTCTATAAATGCTTTCTGTTTATCGCTGGCATTTTTAATGTTTTGCGCGATCCAAATCAATCGGGCGAACTCTTGTTTGTTTTGTTTTTTCGTAAGCGAAACTTCGGCAGCAAGCTTATTCTGAATATCAACGATAGAACGGTCAGAACCTTCGGGGATTTCTCCATAAGCACTTCCTACTAAGTGTATTGAAAGACTGCACTCATCAAGGTCTTTTCGAATTACGCGTTCTACTTCATCACCCTTGGTGGGCAAGGTGTTTTTAGGTAACACGATATAACCGTGTCGTTGCAGTTCACGCTTGATGATATTGCGTTGCACGGATATGTCATGACCTGTTTCAGCGAGATAAATCGTTTTACGTTTATAGATATTCTTTATTTCTGATTTCAAATCTCCTTCCTTCAAAATAAGAAGCGCTTCGTGGATGTCATAGGCCAGATCCACCATTTTCATCCAATATTGTTTCTCTGCTTCCTGACTGAAGAAGTCGAGGTATTCTTTCATCACTCCCGTTTCGGTATCTAACTGATACATTTCGTAGCCGATCATATCGCGCAGACGGGGAGGTTGCTCCTGAATAGTGAGTGGTGATTTAATAACCTTAAAAACCCGATTTATTTTTGAGTTGGCTGAAACCTTATAAAAGGTTTCAAGATTATCAAGACAACGACCTGATTGAACAAATTCTTTGGTAAGAACGGCCACAACGATTGCAGCATTATCCAAGGCAGGTGCTGTCGCTGTATCAAACTCTGATTTTAATACAATGTTAGGTTTCCATCCTAAGACCTGAAGAAGCATGAGCTCCAGGAATTTTTTAAATTGGGTTACCCAACCTTGTTGATTTTTTTGGGTGACTTCATTGTCTGTCTCTGCAAAAGTTATTAGTACATCGATATCAAATGTCATGTTCGTGCGGGTTATACAAATTGTTTAGTTACTTTTTCAGTGATGTTATGAATGAGGCCTTGCGCCAACTCATGATGGTTGGCCAATACAAAGTAGAAGTCAACCAGGTTAATCCTGAATATGACGGTTCGTTCAAGGGCTTGCACTTCGGTTACTACAGGGGTAGGGCCTTCTTGAAACAGATCGCCAAATACATCGCCAGGCTTCATGATCTTAATTTCTTCATCACCATTTTTAAGACGACCTTCACCGTGTGCCATGATCAGTATGGGCATGTCTGTTATTTCGCCAAGGAATAATTTTTCTCCGGCCTTCAGTGTAACGGGTTGTATTTTATCACTGAGATCACTTAATGCTTTTCCTTGAATGCGATCGAACACTGGAATTTTCTTGATCAATAATACCATTTCAATGAATAAGAAAAACCCATCATCTAAACCGTCCAGCAGTTGGTTGTTTTCAATGGCAGAATCCAGAAAGCGCTTGTCGCGATAGGGCAGTCTTTCCGAAATAGCTTCGTATGCTTTGCGGTCTTTGTTAAAGATAACCCATGCGGTGGTCTCCTGTAGTAATTTGTCGGAATTGAACATCTGACTGATCAGGCCCCTGCTTATTCGGAAATTGGGTATAAAGGCGGTGGCATATACCGCACATACTTTTGTCCACCGGTTGTTGTAATTGAAATCTCGATTGAGAATATAGTTTATTACCTGCACGGGGTTATAACTTTCTCTTGGAAAGAAGATCTGAAGTTTTTCCAGTTTGTCTTTAGTAGGAGTATCATCGAGGAGAGGAACTAATTTTGGTTTCAAATCCTGATCGACAAACAGATCGAGAAGTTCTATGGCATATTGTATACTATCAGGAGTTCCAGTCTCCACGTTTTCTTTTACGAGCTGAATAGATTCCGGATCATATAAAAGAGACAATAGTAACGTAACGTGATCGTAGTTGTCACGAATCTCTTCACGAAGTGCTTCTTTCAGGAAATCAAAATGAGAATCATCTGTCAATTCGTCCAGAGCAGCAAGGTTCCAAAGTGTTTTGCTCATCTCATTGTCGAGCAAATCCTTAACAGCCAGTTCTTCCCGGCCAGTGGCCTTATAATTAATATAGCGAAGCGAATAAAGAATCTGCTTAACGATGCGTTTATCCGGATAGTCAATTTTTTTCCACAGCATCTGTAAACTTTCCTTGCCCGGAATATGCCCCATAATTTGAATGAGCTTCAGCATGACCAGGTCGTTCTGTCCTGATTTATGGAATGCAGCTTCAAGGTGTGACAGCATGGGAGCACCCGCTTCCTTAAGTGCAGCAGCAGCATGATGTGCGTAAAGAGGTGATGATAGAAGTTCGATCAGAATACTCCAGGTCTCTGGCTTTTTAACTTTGCGGGCCGTTAACAACGCTTCATTGCGTACTTTAGGATCCGGATCGCGCATGAGCTCCAGTAAAATGAAAATTGTTTTTTGGTTAGTGAGTGTTCTCATCAGCTTGGCGGCCAACATGCGATCCGTCTGCCTCACGGATTTACTTAACTTCATCAGCTTATCGGTGGAGATCGAGAGTAAGTCGCTATCTTCTACCGCACCAGCTGCCTGAATAGCCAAGCCTTTGATTTCATTATTTCCTACGGATTGAATGCCCAGTTTTTGAATTTTTTCCTGAGCAAACTGCTGAACACGCTTTAGTTTGCTGTCGGCCAATTGAAGAAGAGAAGTTTCAAATAGTGCAGGTTCCAGTTTCTCCATCAGCTTAAGGCCATAGATCACCTTCTCTTCTGCTGAACTTTGAACTTCTTTTCCAAGTACACTATCCATCGTGTATTCTTTCACGATGTGATTTCTGACCGCTGATTTATTCTTCACCAGTGAGTCTTGTAATGTATCCCGATAACCATGATACATCCGGCTTGGAATGAGATACCACACGACCAACACCGGCAAGGTAAACAGCGTAATGGACAACACATTGAATATCTCAAACTGGTTAATTAAAACGATAAGGCCTCCGGCTATCGCACTGGCCAATGCGGTAACAAATCCTTCAATCTTAGTTTGCGCATCAATGTTGATCGATTTATCAATGGGAACGTAGTAGAATTTGAAGGTTGGCGAATCAAGAGCATCCCGCAAGGAATTGATGAATAGTTTACTCATCGCAACGGCAATAAAAAAAAATACGATGGAGCTTTTCTCTCCGGTTTTAGGGTCATAGCCAAAGAGCCAGCCCAGCCCCAATGCAGCAACTGTAAATAAAATCAGCAGGAGCGGATTGATAATTAATGAAACCCGAAGGCCATAATCCTGATTGATTCGATCGGTGGCAAATGTGGTGAACAGGAAGGAGAAGATAACAACGGTTGCTTCGAAATAACTCAGGAAATAAGGAAGTTCTGTGTTGCTGAACTGGCTGGAAGTTGCGTTGAAGAATGAATAATCAACAAAGCGAAGGGCCACCATGGATACAATGATAAACAGCGATAACAACATGATGTATCGGCTACCAAGAAATTGAATTAATGAAAGTTTCTTAAAATCTGATTCTGATTGGATAACCGTTTTTCCCTTGGTCAGATATCGGTTAGCCAAAATAATAAAGAGGATCAGGTAAGCTACAATGCTCACCAATCCAATGGTGTAAAGCGAGGTGGTCTTAACGCCATTCGAAAGAAGGATTGGAATAGTGAAAAAAGCAAGGATGGAAGCGAACATGGTTCCCAGGTCAACACTTCCTATAATTCTTTTAGCAACCCTCACGTTGAACATGCGGTTGAAGGCTCCCCAGAATACAAGTTGGGTAATAAATGTAAAAGGAAGAATGAGCATAAAGCCGAAGCGATAGAGGCTGTCAACATCAGCTACATACGGTTCGCCAAATTCGATAAAAGTAGTAAAGCCAATAACCAGTATGAGGTTAAAGACAGCTAATGAAGTAAATGAAACTCTTCCCTGAAGAAAGTTGTACAAAAAGGTGATGGCCATTCCCAGCAGACCTGAAAAGGCAAGTGCTTTTGGGAGGTCGAATTGCTCACTGAAATGTTGAAGAAAAAGAGACTGAGAAGCTACGGCCACAGTGGCCAGAAACAGCCCCATAAAGAAGCTGATAATTAGGAGCAGTGATACGGGGCCTCTTTCATTAGGCTCAACATCAAGCATTTGCCATAATTTTTCGAGCATGAGGAAAGCAATTTAATAGATAAATTTGCATCATTTCAGCGAAAAAACCTATTAGATGTTAGCTTCAAACTTTAAGAATTAATCATTGATTAATAGGTAATTAAGAATTTTCACGGTTATAGTGGAGGTCTTTTGTCGAAAAAACTCTAAGTGGTTAAAATCGATGATTTCTACGTGATTTAAGCTTAGCTAGCTGGAATGCTTTATTGTCTGGGGCATGATTTGGTTACCCAACTAATTTGTTGCTACCCGACTTTTTTTGATTTGAAGAGGAGAGAGCTATCGCCATAACTTAAAAAACGATAGTCTGTTTTAAGTGCTTCATCGTAGATGCGTTTCCAATCTTCTCCAACAAATGCTGCTACCAAAAGCATTAAGGTAGAACCAGGCTGATGAAAATTTGTGATCAATGCATCGGTCATTTTGAAGTCATAACCCGGGTTAATCATGATGGATGTTTCGCCTGTTATAGAATCCAGATTCTCACGTTCCATTTTACTTTGAATGATCTCCAATGCTTTGTATTTCGATACGTTAGAGGGTAATTGATGGCAATCAAATTGTGTAATCTCAAAGGGAAGATCCGGATCATTGTTGAGTTTAACTCCATACCAGTACAAACTTTCAAGTGTACGCATAGATGTTGTGCCCACCGCTATCACCGAATTCGCACGTAATAGCTCTTTGATATTTTCTGAGGTGATAATCACTTGTTCCCGATGCATCGGATGATCTAATGCGTGATCGACTTTCACGGGCTGAAACGTGCCGGCACTAACATGCAGGGTAAGAAACTTGATCAGATGCTCCTTACTTCTTAACTCCTCCAGAATTCGATCAGTGAAATGCAATCCTGCGGTTGGAGCAGCAACAGCCCCATCAAGATTTGAATAAATCGTTTGGTATCGTAGGCGATCACTTTCTTCGGCTTCTCTTTTCAGATAAGGAGGCAAAGGGGTAAGTCCGGTTTGGGCGATGATTTCGGCAAAGCTTAGTGCTGCAGGAGTCCAGCTGAATTCAACAATTCCGGCATTCCGGTCAATCAGCGATGCATTGATGGTCAGATTTTGAATGCTTTTGGTGAGCCGGGTACCATCAGGCCACCGCTTTAGGTTTCCTATCGCGCAAACCCATCGATTGGATTGTTTCGCCTCCATGGCCTGCTGAATGAGCGTGCGGGGGGCAACAGGATTAAGTAAGAACAATTCGATGGTGGCCCCGGTCTCTTTTTGAAAGTATAACCGGGCAGGGATCACCCGGGTATTATTGAAGAAAAGAGTACTCTTGGTTGGTAAGAATGTGGATAGCTGAGTGAATTTTGAATGTTCGATCACGCCATCCCGATAGACCAACAATTTAGATTGATCGCGTTCAGCCAAAGGATACAACGCAATTCTTTCTTGCGGCAATTCGTACGAATAATCTTTGATCAGGATCTCCTTTTGCATTTAAAATAAAATCCAAAGTTAGGCAGTCTTTGCAAGGAATCAGGTTGATGATCTCTATTTTTGATCATCAAAAATTTTCATTCATGAGCTTACATGCCAGTTTTCACAAGCGAGTCTTTCACTTCTCATTTGATGCGCGCACCTCGCGCGGTTCTATGAAGGATAAGAGGTCCTGGTTTATCAAGGTTTGGAATGATACTGAGCCAGAAACATCGGGAGTTGGTGAATGCGGTCCGCTTGTAGCTTTAAGTCCTGATCATTCACCTGATTTACAAGAACGAATAGAAGAGATAGTCAATCGGTTTAACCGTCATGCGTTGGATATTCCTTCGGTAGGTAATTTGAGTGAACTTCATTCATTCATGGCCAGATCACTTGGTGGCGATATAGTCAAATATCCATCGGTCCTGTTCGCATTTGAAACTGCGATGCTCGATTTGCTGAATGGAGGAAACAAAATCATTTTTAACAACTCGTTTATTCATGGAAACTCCATACCCATCAATGGTTTGATTTGGATGGGAGGGTTGGATTTTATGCTTCAACAGATTGAAATCAAGATCAGGGATGGATTTCGCTGCGTGAAGTTGAAGGTTGGAGGCATTGATTTTGAAAAGGAGTGCGATATTCTTCAATACATCCGCAGAAAGTACTTTCGTGAAAATATCACTATTCGGTTAGATGCCAACGGGGCGTTTAGGCCAGCAGATGCTATGTATAAGCTAAATGAATTTGCAAGGTATGATGTTCATTCCATTGAACAACCGATAAAGCCAGGTTCGCCAGAAATGGCTGAATTATGCCGTACATCACCCATCCCCATAGCACTCGATGAAGAGCTCATTGGTATTACCAAAAGGGAAGATAAGGAAGCTCTTTTAACGGGATTAAAACCGGCTTACATAATCCTTAAACCTACTCTACATGGCGGGCTTTATTCATGCCAGGAATGGATTCAAATTGCTGAAAGCCATCATATTAAATGGTGGATTACGTCCGCGCTTGAATCTAATGTTGGATTAAATGCCATTGCACAGTTTACCGCACAATATTCGATCAGCTTGCCTCAGGGATTAGGCACGGGTATGCTCTATACCGATAATATTGACTCTCCTTTGACAGTGAATAAAGGTTTTCTTTCTTATGATCGGAAATTTTTGTGGGGTGAGGTAGATATAAACTAAAATAGTTAGTTTATATCTTTGAATTATCAGAATAATGGTCTTATTTAGCTAAAAATATTAGCTAATGGACTCACCAAAACTGAAGATTCAAAGTAAGAAGCTTAATTCTGGTCGCTATCAAATTAACTTTTCAACGGATGCAAACTCTTGTAACTATTACGGGTATTTGCTGGCAGAGCCTCAGACTTCGGTGTCCGAAATAATCGAGAAGATTAGCCGTCATCTTCAAGCGGTTAACAACGAAGAGCG
Source organism: Bacteroidota bacterium (assembly GCA_947470895.1). Classification (GTDB taxonomy): domain Bacteria; phylum Bacteroidota; class Bacteroidia; order Cytophagales; family Cyclobacteriaceae; genus ELB16-189. The sequence goes on along the minus strand of CANIVF010000008.1, from coordinate 23,623 downwards.
ATACTTTCATCGCAACCTATTTTCTTTGGGTAGGCGCAAGGTCAATTCTGGTAGAATTCTCATTTTTAAGAAATAGTTATGGTAAAACTTAATGAAAACATCAGGGTGTTGCGCAAAAAGCTGTCGCTTACGCAAGATCAGTTTGCCCAACAATTGGGAATTAAGCGCTCACTCATTGGTGCCTATGAAGAAGGCAGGGCAGAGCCTAAGTTGGAATTACTTCAAAAGATGGCAGAAGTATTCTCTATTTCGGTAGATGATCTGATCGGAAAGGAATTTACCGTAGAAACGGTATTAATCGATAAGAAATTTGCACGGGGTAAGGACGTAGTCGTTGTAACAGTTAATTCATCAGATCGCGATAATATTGAATTTGTACCTCATAAGGCCGCGGCCGGATACATGAATGGCTATGCCGATGTTGAATATGTAAAGGAGCTGCCGCATTTCAGTTTGCCCATGTTAAAGCAGGGCACCTACAGGGCTTTCGAAATCTCGGGCGATTCTATGTTGCCATTGTTGCCGGGCACGATTGTGATTGGTGAATATGTAGATGACCTGCGTAATATAAAAAGTGGAAAGACTTATGTATTAGTTACTCAGCGGGAAGGTATTGTTTATAAACGCGTCTTTAATTACCTCGATGAAAATGGAACACTGTTTTTGGTTTCAGATAATCGACAGTATGCGCCCTATCAATTGGGAGCTTCCGATGTGATGGAAGTGTGGGTATCGAAAGCATACATTAGCGTTCAATTTCCTGATGTGGCCGATAAGCAAGACATTTCTGTAGAGCAATTGGCCGGTGTTGTGCTCGACTTACAAAAGGAGATTTTTCAACTCAAATCAAAGAAATAAACTTAGCGGTTTACCTACCCTAATCCTCTTCCATCATGGAAGAGGAGGGGAAGGAGTTTTAGGGTTGCATCAAAGCAATCGTTTTATGCTGATCGATTTTTCCGGTGTCGGTGTTTACAAAAGTTACTAGATATCGAATGGATTTTGGCCTTTCGTATCGGCTCAATGCATGTTTGATTTTTTCTTGAATAGAATCTTCTGTTTGTTTTTCGATTGGAGTTCCCTCGATAAACAGATTTACAGATTGTCCTAAGAGTTTATCGGGTAGGGCGGTAATAAAAAAACGATTTGAGATATTCAGGTCTTCAAATATGATATGAATAGAAGCCTCAATTTTTTCAGGAGCAATTTTTACTCCTCCCGAATTGATAACATGGTCAGCGCGACCTAGCCACCGAAATTTTGATGGACTAACAAACCCGATCATGTCATTTGTCACAATTGATTCATTAGCTATGTGTGGTGCATTGATGATTAGACAATCTCTTTCATCTTTACTGAGCGCAATTCCGGGTAGAACTTCAAAATAGTCCTGAGCATCCTTTCCATTTAACTTCTGCAATGCGATGTGTGAGATTGTTTCAGTCATTCCATACGTAGCGTAGAAACTACATTTGATCTCTGCGATATCTTTCACTGTTTTACGGTTGAGTGCAGCTCCGCCAATCAATGCGATCTTTATTTGATTGAGTTTATTTGAATCTGAGGATCTGATTATTGTTTCAAGTTGCAGAGGCACCAATGCGGTAAAATCAATACAAGTTCCTTCTTCAATTTTTTCCAATGGATTAGAAGCGGGCTCAACAATGATCATGTTCATTCCTACCTCAAAGGAACGAACCATCATCATGATTCCTGCTATGTATCTGGTGTCGAGACAGACGAGGGCGGTATCGTTTTTCTGGAGTCCTAGTACTTTGGCGGTAAGGTTAGCGCTGGCTTTAAGCTGTTCGCGCGTAATTTTAATTTTTTTTGCTACTCCTGTGGATCCTGAAGTTTGTAATGTAAATGACTCTTGTCCACTCAGCCATTCTTTGCAGAATTTCAGGGTAGATTTTTCAAATTCATTGCTTGGTAGATAACAACGTTCCGATAGGATTTCATCAAAGAGAATTTGATTTCGTTCAAATTTAATCCACGGCACCATGATTACTTTCTTTTCATTCTCAGTTTTACCACAAATCTTTACCTGCTGCAAACTGTCCAAGTTTGCTAAAGAGCCTGCCTTATTTTTCTTTATGCTTTGCTAATGCCACAATCGCTGGTTTTTTATTCTAATGAGGACATAGTCGTCATTCAATTTCGGAAAACGGCACATACCAGAAGTTTGTGCCATGATGCATGAACTTAATACAAACTAAAATAAGTATGACAGATGGTCGGCATAATGACGATCTAAGGAAACTTAGGAAACTTCGAAAAGTCAGGTTCTCGTTTTTCAAGGAATGAATTCTTTCCTTCTTTTGCTTCTTCACTTAAGTAATAGAGTAAGGTTGCATTACCAGCGAGTTCTTGTATTCCGGCCTGCCCATCTAGTTCTGCATTAAATGCACTTTTTAACATGCGAATAGCCAACGGACTCTTCTTTAAGATTTTCATTGCCCATGCAACATACGTTTCCTCAAGTTTGTCCAACGGAACAACTTTGTTCACTAATCCCATATCCAGAGCTTCCTGTGCATCGTATTGATCACACAAGAACCAGATCTCTCTCGCTTTTTTCTGTCCAACAACACGCGCAAGATAGGATGCACCAAACCCACCATCAAAACTTCCTACCTTTGGCCCGGTTTGCCCGAAGCGTGCATTCTCAGCGGCAATCGAGAGATCACACACCACATGCAAAACATGACCACCACCAATAGCCCAGCCGGCTACTGCAGCAATCACAGGCTTGGATATAGAACGAATCATTTTCTGCAGATCCAATACATTTAAGCGTGGCACTGTGTCTTTACCCACATAACCTCCATGACCGCGCACGCTCTGATCACCACCGCTGCAAAAAGCATTACCACCTTCGCCTGTAAGAATAATCACACCTACTTCCTGATCTTCGCGACAGAGGTACATCGCATCGATCATCTCTTGAACTGTAAGGGGAGTAAATGCATTGTGCTTTTCCGGCCTGTTGATGCTAATGCGTGCGATGCCTTCGTATTTGTGAAAAAGAATCTCTTTATATTCTTTTACTTGTTTCCAATCGTAATTAAGTTTCATAACCTTTTTTTATTGTATTCTTAAATTGTTCAAATATTTCAAGTGATGAGGGTTGATCGCTACTGATCTCCAAAATTTTAGTTTTACCTTCAAATTGAAAGAAATCTTTCAGACTGGTTTTGATTTTATTAAATGAGTCAATCTTCAAATAATCGAAACCGAATTCATTCGCTAAATGTGCTGCAGTAAGTTTCTGTTCGGTAATAAAATATTCATCTCGTTCGTCTAAACTTCCAGGTCCGTCTATTAAGTTAAAAATTACACCACCATGGTTGTTAACAACAACGACATGAAGATTTTGCATTGGATACTTATGCCAAAAGGCATTGCGATCATAGAAGAAAGCCATATCACCGGTTATCAAAATATTAGGCACCTCGCTACTTAGGGCATGCCCTACAGCGGTGCTGGTGCATCCGTCTATGCCACTGGTGCCACGGTTTGAAAAGACATGTTGCCCTTTACTTTTTTCAGCTAGTCCAATGAAGTTGGCGTATCGAACCGACATGCTGTTAGCCAGATGCACATTGCATCGTGCCGGAAGATTATTTAAAATTTCTTTTAAAACATGAAATTCACTGAAACGGGGTTCGCTGAAATACTTTTTTATAGAGCGACTTGTTCTGCTTTCCTCGGCAGACCAGAGGAGTGCATAGTTTTCTTTCTTTTGTTCGTTGAAGGGTTCAATCTTTTCCGGTGTTTGCAGAATCTCAAAAAAGTGTTCAGGAGAGCAATGAATCAATCGGGTTAATGATTGAAACGGATCAGCCGTAATTCCATTGGGTTGTATGTGCCAATGTTCTGCAGGCTTATGTTTACGAATAAACTGCTTTAAGTTTTTTGATATGACGGACTTACCAAATGTAATTAAAAGTTCAGGAGCGAGTAATTGCTTTACGGTGTCTCCGCATTGACCTAAAAATGAGTCGACCAGACGAATTGTTTGAGGCAATGCATGAAGATTGGAGATTACATCACCAATCAGTGCCGCGTGATGGTTTTTGCAAAACCTGGCTATGCTCTTGTTCTGAGTTTCATGAACATGCTGTTGACCGCCTACGATTAATATTTTTGTGAATTTGGATAATGATTTATTCAACGCAGCTTTATCCGCCTGAGTTAATTCAAACGATGATGACGTTACGCTGATATTTTTTTTAATTTTTGAGAAACTGATTTTTTCACCTTTGGCAGGATATAATGGCTCACGCAACGGTACATTGATGTGAACGGGGCCCTTAGGAAATTCTTTTGATAAAGCAATGGCTTCATTTACGATGCGTTGGATATGCCAGACTGCATCGGGGTGATCATACTCCTGGGGCAGCGTGTAGGATTTCTTCACATGTGCACCGAAGATATTGGTTTGACGAATGGTTTGTCCATCCCATTGATCAATCCACTCTGCAGGACGATCGGCCGTGAAAATGAGTAATGGAATTTCCTGAAAGAATGCCTCGGCAATGGCAGGAGCAAAGTTATAAGCAGCAGATCCGGACGTGCAAACTACACTTAATGGTGATTGAGTTTGTTGTGCAATACCCAGAGCCACGAAACAGGCACTACGTTCATCACTAAAGGTGCGGCATGTAATACCAGGATGTCTTGCAAAAGCTAAGGTAAGCGGTGCACACCGTGAACCTGGGCAAACAATGGAATTAGTTACACCTTGTTGTGCGCAAAGTTCAGCAATATCGTAAATGGGTTGTAGACGCAACGTGTCGTTTGGCTTAAGCTATAAGTAAGTTCTGAAGATTATGCATTTTCATTTCTGTCTCCTCAAATTCCTTTTGTGGATTTGAATCAATAGTAATTCCGGCACCGGCATACAATCGTACACTACCTTCAAATACTTGCATGCACCGGAGATTAACAAAGATCTGACTGTTGTGATTAATTTGAACAGGTCCTAAAAAACCGCTGTAAAATTCACGATTGTATCCTTCGTTATTTTTCAAGAACGATAGCGCATTTTCGAATGGCATGCCACACACTGCGGATGTGGGGTGAAGAAGTTTGAGCATCACAGATCCAAGTTGCGGAAAATTCGTTGCTGCCGTGTCTACTTCGTAGATTGTTTTTAAGTGCATAATGTTTCCGGCAATTACGGTTCTAGGCCCGTGTTCTTCGTATTCGCGAAGTCTTATTTTTTTAAAGCAGTTAATGATGTACCGGCAAACCAATGCCTGCTCTTCAATTTCCTTTTGTGTCCATGCCACCGATTTCAAATCGATTTCCGATGAGTACGGTTGAGTTCCGGCAAGAGCTATTGTTTTGAATATGTTATTATTGACACTAACAAGAAGCTCAGGGGTAGCACCTAACCACGTTCCTGTTTGTGGTGACGACACCAGGGATACCATAGCCTGTGGATGTTCTTCGCAAAGCGTATCGAAGGCTTTTAGTAAATCAAACTCATTGGTGATGCCAATGTCTTTGAATCGGGATGGAACTACTTTTTCGATTTGTCCTTCCGAAATCTCCTGAAGCCCATTGTTCACCAGATCAATGTAATCGACTTGTTGATGAGTTACCCTGATTAATCGGTGAAACCTGAGCACAGGTTGAGCACTGTTGATTGGAGGTAAGTTCTCTTCCTTAGGTTCAGACTGAGGTTCATTGGTTAAAATGTCATTATTAAATTGATAATGAATGTCGGCCGGAAAAAAATACTTTTTCCCTTCGGGTAAGAAGGATGCAAACGCAAAGCCTCCATTTCCTTCCTCCAAAAAAAATTCCTCAACTTCTTTTGGCGCACGACAGATAATCAAATGCTTTTGGTTGATGCCCGGTGTTTTCCATAAAGAAAAACTATGTCCTAGATTGAGTGCAACCGTGATGGCTTCTTTCAGTATCTTTTTTTCACTTGTTGTACCTTCTTTCTCCTTCGTTGAAATCATCGCCACCTATCGTTTATCGATCACCGCCATCGTTATTCTGCTGATGCAAATCAACTCATTTTGTTCATTCACAATTCTTATTTCCCATACATGTGTCTTCTTACCGATGTGAATTGGTTTTGTGGTGCCCAATACAAAACCATGCTTAGCGCTTTTAACATGATTTGCATTAATCTCTAAACCCACACAGTATTGGGTTTCACGATCCAAACAGCATGTTGCTGCCACACTTCCCAATGTTTCGGCCAGCGTAACAGAGGCACCTCCATGTAACAACCCAAGCGGCTGTTGTGTTCGGGTGTCAACAGGCATTTTAGCTTCAATAAAATCATCGCCTATCTGGGTGAACTCAATACCCAAATGACTGACCATGGTATTGGCCGAGAGCTTGTTCAGTGATTCTATTGTTATGCCAGGATTAAATATTGACATGAGATGAATTAGACGTTGTGGTTATCTGTAATTCCTTATTTTTGCGCCCGCCTCCCCATTTGGACAGGCCAAATTAACAGAAAATTGAGCATCAAAAAAATTTACATTATACGACACGGACAGACTGATTTTAACCTTCAGGGAATCGTGCAGGGGAGTGGCGTTAACTCATCCATTAATGAAAAAGGAACGCTTCAGGCCCAGGCTTTCTTTGATGCTTATAGAGAGGTTCCTTTCGATAAGATTTATACATCAGCCCTTAAGCGAACAACAGAATCTGTCCAACCTTTTATTAAACTCGGTATTCCTTTTGTTCAAATGGAAGGCTTGAACGAGATCAGCTGGGGAAAAAAAGAAGGCCAACCCATTACTCTGGAGGAGGATGCCTACTACAATTGGATGCTTAACCAATGGCAATTAGGCAATACTCATGAACGAATTGAAGGAGGGGAGAGCCCGGAAGATGTAACACGAAGGCAAGATAGCGCGATCAATTACATCATGAGTAAAACCGAGGAGTCTACCGTGCTGATTTGCATGCATGGTCGCGCCATACGTATTCTACTTTGCAGGTTGTTGAATTATCCTTTGCGCAGTATGGACATGTTTGAACATCAAAATCTTTGTCTGTATCAATTAGATTTTACGGGCACGATGTTTTCAGTCAGGAAGTATAATGACACGGCACATCTGAACTTATTGAATAAAAAAAGAATCATCGAAATTCTTCCGTTGTAGTTACACCTTAGTCACACCGAGCAATTGTAGTTCAATGCGGGCCTTGCTATCAATACTGTTTTTGTACTCGTGCCGGGGATAGTTTAATGCCATGTAAAAGTATTTCTTCGCAGCATCATAATTTTTTTGATCTTTGGCGATGTACCCTAGTTGCAGCGCGGAGTTTGCTCCAAAATACCAGGGATTATCACGCGTCATATCAATACTTTGCTGATAGAAAATTTTGGCGGCAGCAAGTTCACCGGTGCGATGTGCCAATCTTGCTTTGCGATAATAGTATTCGGTTTGATCCTTAATGGTGGTTAAGTCTTTGGGTGTAATGGTGCTCAACATGGAAGCGGCTTCTTTATAATATCCACCATCAGTGCTGAATCTTACCTTCAGCAGCTTTTTGTTAGGTAGGGTAGCTTCTTCCAATTGCTTGGCGGCATAGCGATCAGGTTCAGCTTTGTCACTTCCGGTATTTTTTGCTTTTTCAAAATTGGCCTTTGCTGATTTTGCATCATCAAGCAACCAATAACATAATGATATCTTGAAGTAAGAATCCTTCTTGAAGCTTAGGCTTGGAAAATTCTTTATAAACTTATGGTAGATTTCGATGGACTTGATGTACTCCCCCTTTTGCAATAACACCTCCGCATACAGGTAATCAATATAATGCACAGGTAGACTGACCGGGGAAGCGTCAATTTCGTGGATCATGGCCAACGCTTCTTCGCTGTGGCCATCTTTAATGAGCATATTCACACCAATGAATAGAAGCAACTTGTTATTGGGCTGATCTTTCAAACACAGATTGATACCTTGTGCCGCTTCTGCAAATTGCTGATTGAGAAAACCTTTTACCGTATAAAACAGCATCGTTGCTTCCAGGCTGAGGGAGGAACCTGAATTTCGTAACTCGGTAAGTTGCTTTTGGCCGGTTACAACAGAACCCTTCATGCCAAGCAAGGAGACAAACCACTGGTATTTTTCAGGAACCGAACCTACCATGACTTGAATTACTCCGCTTGTCTTTTTTATAGGTGCGAAGTCAGGATATTTTTTGAGGCAATCCAACGTGAGCTGATATGCTTTTCGGATAGCAAAAACAGCGTTTATCTCCTGATTAAGATTCAGGTAACAGAAGCCTCGCTGCAGGGTGATTTCAGCCTGAAGGAATAGTGTCTCTGCGTTTTGAGGAAGACTTTCAATATATTTTAAGCGCTCTTTAAAGTTTTGGTCGACCTTTATGAAGCGTTCGTGATTCTCGGTGATGAGGATATCAATGGTTTCATTTAAACTCTTTAGATAGAGTTTATGTAATTCATTGCTGCGGCTTTTTGCCAATAGCTCATTGGCTTGTTGGGGCTGCAGGTTAATGATAAGCTGATAAGCCTTCTGTAATTCGGGATCAAATTTCCACATCAGATCAGCTGATTTTGCTGAAGTGGACAATAAAAAAAGGCAAGCGATTACGCCTACCTTTTTTAGTGTCAGTATGTGAGCTTGTCTATTCAACTTTTTTTGTTGCTCGTTTTACAGGAACTGCTTTTTTTGGTTTAGGTTCTTCTTCCATAGATCCCAAATCAACATCAGCCAAAATTCTTCCGGAATGTTCGTCAATAACAATTTTCTTCTTTTCACGGATCTCAGCAATTTTTTGTGGAGGTATGATAATGTTGCAACCTTCTGCAGCACCACGCACAACCCTTACCACGGCAAGTCCATTAGAAAGACTACTTCTTAAACGATTGTAATGCTTTAATAGTTTGTCTTCAATCTTCTTTGTCGCCTTTTCTCTTTCGGCTAAAAGTCTCTTCTCTTCTTCCTGACTTTCATTCAGGATATTATCCAATTCGCCTTTTTTGTTGGCCAGATCTTCTTCTCTCTCTTTGATAAACTTTTCTATAGTACTGATTTCAGTCTTTTTGGATTCTGTCTTATCTTTAGATTCTTTGATACGCTTTTCGCAGATCTGAACTTCAAGTTCCTGAAGCTCAATTTCTTTTGTGATGGCCTCAAACTCGCGGTTGTTCTTAACGTTCTTCTGCTGCTCGTTGTATTTCTTTACAAGCTTCTCGGCTTCCTTAATGCCTTCTTTATTTTTCTTGATAGAATCTTCCAATTCCTTTAAATCAGCCTCAAAACGTGACATTCTGGTGCGATATCCTTCCATCTCATCTTCCAGGTCCTGAACCTCATCCGGAAGGTCTCCGCGAAGTTTCTTCAATTCATCTAACTTAGAATCTATAGACTGGAGTTTCACCAGGGCTTCTAATTTCTGTGCAACAGTTTGATTTTCCATTACTTATAAATAACTTATAGGATTAGTGACGGTTTCCGAAAAAATGATTGCAAAAGTATGGAATTTTTCCTTTAAAAACTCAATTAAGAGCTCTTTCGTATATTGTTCACTTTCATAATGGCCAATGTCGGCAATCATAATTTTGGCTTCGGCATCAAAAAACTCGTGGTATTTGAAATCTGCCGAAACAAAAGCATCGGCTCCTTTGGCAATAGCCGTAGACAGCAGAAAACTTCCTGCCCCTCCGCAGATGGCGACTTTCTTAATCTTCTTTTCCGAAAGGGCTGTATGCCGTATCACGGAAACATTCATGTTACTTTTTAACGCTTTCAAAAAATGCAGAGACTCTTCTGCAACCGGCAGTTCACCAATGATTCCGGCTCCAACTTCCTGATTGGAATTTTCCAATTGACTTAGATAATAGGCGACCTCTTCGTAAGGATGATTCTTTCGTAAAGCTGAAAGAACCTGACTTTCAAGATGTGAAGGCAGAATAACTTCTACACGCACTTCATCCGTTTTCTCAAGTCGGTTAATTTCACCTTGATAGGGTCTGGAATCTCCGGTGGGAATAAATGCGCCTTGACCGGTTAACCTGAAACTGCAACTTTTATAATGGCCAATGTTTCCTGCCCCGGCTGCATGAAGATCGGCAATAACCTGCTCTGCATTCTGCTGAGGAATGAAGGTGACCAGCTTGCTCAGCGTATTTCGTTTAGGAAGCAGGATGGATAAGTTTTGTAATCCGATTTTGTCAGCGATTTTCTTATTCACTCCCGCAATAACATTGTCGAGGTTTGTGTGAATCGCATAAATAGCCACACCGGATTGGATAGCTTTTATAATCACTCGTTCTACGTAGGTCTTGCCCGTAAGGCTTTTAAGTCCTTTAAATAATATGGGATGATGTGATACAATAAGATTGCAATTTTTTGTAATCGCCTCATCCATTACATCTTCGGTGCAATCCAGTGTTACCAAAATACCCTTTATAGGATCGTTCGCATTTCCGGTAATGAGGCCACTATTGTCATAGTCTTCCTGCAAACTTCGAGGGGCAAGACTTTCTAAGTAGGATATAACATCTTTTATCGTCACCGCTGCCATCGATTATGTACTTTTGGCCAAAAATAACGAAAGATAGCGGGACCGCTTTATGTTTGTTTTCAAGTATCTGTTATGGCCTTTTGCCTGGTTTTATAATCTGGGCACACGACTTCGTAATTATCTCTACGATATAGGTCAAAAAAAGTCGTTTGAGTTCGGCACCGTTGTGATCAGCATTGGAAATCTTAATGTTGGTGGTTCAGGAAAGACTCCCATGGTGGAATACCTGATTCGGTTGCTGGCCGAACGTTACCAGCTAGCCTCACTGAGCAGAGGCTATGGTAGAAAAACTCATGGCATTCGAATTTCCTCTGAAGCAGATAATGCGCAAACCATAGGTGATGAACCGTATCAACTTTTACGAAAGTTTGATGGCTTAATAAAAGTGGTAGTAGGTGAGGAAAGAGCGCTGGCCATACCAACTATTCTGCATCAACTGCCCGAGGTGCAGGTAATATTAATGGACGATGCCTTTCAACACCGCACCGTAAAGCCCCAGTTTTCCATTCTGGTGACCGACTATGAAAAACCATTTTACAAAGATTTTCTCCTGCCTTATGGTCGCCTGCGCGAAGCAAGGAAAGGAGCTTGCCGTGCCGATGTGATTGTCGTGACCAAAGCAGATCGGATCAGTAAAATTGAAATGGAGATCATGATCAGCGACATCCAGCATATCGTGGGAGAAAAGCCGATATTTTTTTCAGGACTGCATTATCATGAACCCCTTCCGATTCATCATCAACATACGATGGACAAGAAAGTCGTATTGGTATCGGGCATTGCTAAAAATGCACACTTTGAAAAGGAGGTTTCGAAGTTATATAAGGTCGCCAGGCACTTTTGTTTTGAAGATCATCACCCCTATGCGGTTCTGGATATTCAACGCATCCATCAGGTCGCTAACGAATTGCAGGCCGACTCCATACTCACCACCGAAAAAGATATGGTAAAACTTATTGCACCCCAATTGTTACCTTTGTTGCAAAGTAAACATTGGTATTATCTTCCAGTGAGGTCAGTTTTTCTAAAAAATGGAATGCGTTTTGATAACATGATCCTTCACATGGTGGAAGATCATATTCAGAAGCTTTCATCGGTGAAAATTCCGGACACACTAAATACTCATTGAACTACAGACTTACTTCCCACGTGCTTTTCAGAAAGATCATCCTTGTGTTTTTTACTTTGTTGGGCAACATCGTGTTGCTCGCGCAGGATCCTGCCCCCGTAAAAAAACCACAAGAGGTTAAGGTCAAAGAGCGCAAGCCAATTCCCGTTGATCAAAAGACTGGACAAACGCAATCACCCACCGGACAAAAGAACACCCAGCAACCGACAGGGCAGGGGAAGGGCTCGCAGATTGTTGATGACTCGACCAAGAACGTTTACGGTCCAAAAACCACGTTATGGATTACCGAGAATGATCTCTTTCTCAATAAGAAAAATTATCAACCGCTGGACACCAGCCTGAATAATTATCACCGATGGACTTATCTGCAACGATTTAATAATCATTATCAGGATTTAGGTAATGCAGGCACTGCGCTCAATCCCATTTTTCCTGTGGCATCTGAAACGGTGGGTGCTACACCGGGATTTTCTGTTTACAAACCTTACTACGATACCGAAGCTCCGGTTTATTTTGATACAAAATCTCCTTACTCAAGTTTCAGACTTGTATGGGGTGGCGATGGACGCGCGATAAGTAAAATAGAATTCAGTCGTAACATCAATCCCAGGTGGAACTTTGGTTTTAACTACAGACCCTTGATGGTTGATAAACAAATACAACGCACGGGTAAGGGAGATCGGCAAACCATCAGTCATTACTATGATTTTTATTCCAGCTATAAATCGAAGAACGACCGATATCTGCTATTGTTCAATCTCAGAAGATTGCGCCATCGAGTAAATGAAAATGGAGGAATTCTCCTTGCAGAAAGAGATTCTACCGAAAACGCTTTTTATGATCCTAACGCAGCACCCTATCTGCGGGCCGCTCAAACGGAAGAAAGAAAGGTCGCCTTCCATATGTTCCAACAATATCAGCTGGCTTCTCCCTTTCAACTTTATCACCGTTTAGACATCACCAAACAAACGAATCGCTTTATTGACACACGAAGTTCAGAAACTAATTACGCTGATTATTTTTCGTTTACTAATTCTGATAAAGACATCAATACCGATGCTGTTGCAGATCAGGTGGAGTTTAAGGCGATGGTGAATGAAGTAGGCATGAAAGGCAACGCGGCTTTTTTGTTTTATAATTTTTACTATAAACTAAGAAACTTCAGCACCTACAATCAGTACGTGGATGAAACACAATATTCATTTAAGAATGATCGTATTGAAAATTATGTAGGAGGTAAGATCGCCTTTCAGTTTGATTCGCTGAGTGAGCTTTCGGGCAATGCAGAGTATTTATTAGATGGAAACTATCGCCTTCAGGCCGAACTTAAAACTCCATGGCTCGATGCCAAAGGAATGAGTGTACTGGCTAAGCCGGGCTTTTTGCCGCTCGCTTATCGCGGAAGTCATCACGCCTGGACGAATGATTTCTCCAATACATTTTCCAATCAATTGGAAGGTTTCTTAAAAGTAAAGTGGGGAGGGTTGTTGATTTCTCCGGGAGCACGCTACACGGTGCTGAATAGCTACATCTACTATAAAGAAAATACCGTGAAAGGTGAGCAAGCAGTATTGCCGGCACAATCATCAGGAAATCAACAGGTGTTTTCTCCTGAGGTAAGAATGTCGATGCGGTTTTTTAAACATTTTTATTTACGACCACAGGTGATCTATTCATCGATTCTTAAAAATGATGACAACGCATTGCGTATACCCGAGTGGTTTGCCAATGCGCAGCTTGCTTATGAGAACATTCTTTTCAAAGGCAACATGCAGGTTCAGATTGGTGTTGATTTTCATTGGCGGTCGTCTTACACGGCTTTAGGTTACGATCCATCCATCCAGCAATATTATGTTCAGAATACTTTTGTTAGCAAGGCTTTTCCTTTGACGGATGTGTTTTTTAACGGAAAGTTTAAACGTGGAAGATTCTTCGTCAAGTATCATAACCTTATACAGGCCATTACCGGTTCAGGCTATCTGATCGCGCCAAACTATCGTGGGCAAAGCAACATTATGGACTTTGGATTCGATTTAATTTTGTTTGACTAATGGAAAAGCATGTGTTGGGTCTCCAGTTGCCCACCGATCCTCGTTGGGTACACATAGCAGAAAAAAACATTGAAGATATCTTAGTCGATCATGCTTACTGCGAGCAGAAGGCCGCTTCATCCTGCATATCGATGATCGTCAGCTATCCGGAAAAAGAACGGGTGGTAGAAATGCTCACACCCATTGTGGCCGAAGAATGGAGTCATTTTGAGCGGGTGCTCGAAGAGCTTAAGAAGAGAGGTTACAAATTAGGCTTTCCGCGCAAAGATGAATATGTAGATCAACTTCAGAAGGTGGTGAAGAAGGGTGGAGACCGTGAACAGCAACTGGTGGAAAAGCTTTTGTTCAACGCCTTGGTTGAAGCGCGAAGCTGCGAACGCTTTCGCCTGTTATCCAAAGAAATTGCTGATGTGGAGCTGAGTAAGTTTTATTACGAACTGATGGTTTCGGAAGCTGGCCATTACAAAAAGTTTCTTTCTCTTGCTAAAGAATTCATGCCCCCCGAGTTAGTAGAAAAACGATGGAGGGAAATTCTCGTTCAAGAAGCTGACATCGTAAAAAACCTCGAAGTGCGTGGCGACCGCATGCATTGATTATTCCTTCAGTATCATTTTTTGCACACGCTGACCGGTACTTGTTTTCAATTTGATCAGATACATGCCCCGAGGATCCGGTAAGTTGACGTTTTCGTCATAGAGTCCAGGGGTTTTCCAGGTCCATGACTTCATAAACACTACGCGACCTGAAAGATCGAGAATAGTTAGCGCTACGGGCGAAGCTTTTGCGATGGCATACGAAACCGTAAATGCTTCCTGCGCTGGATTCGGATAAGCCTGCATACTCAGCGTGCTGTTGTTATCCTCCACTACGGCAGTAGGCCTTTGCTGAATGTACAGATCATCGATGGCCCATCCCCACGAGGTGATGGCGTTATCCGAATACAACCTCATGCGGAACAACAACGTGTCGCCAGCGGTAAATTTTGTCGTGAGGTTGATGTTGTGATCAACAAACAGTGATGTGTTTCCTTGCTCTGCGTTGGTGAATGCCGAGAGCCAGTTGCTGTTCAACGCGGCATCGTAACCATTTTCGATGGGGATCCATGTAAGTCCGTCTTTCGTGGCTTCAACCACTACATAATCTTTGAAAGCGACCTGGCCAAAGGTTGATCCGGTGGCCCCTGGTTCAACAATAGCCACATCGCGGTAGAAGAAGAAGGGGTAGTCGGCATTGAGTACGATGGGCTGACTGAGTATGGCGATGTTCTCGCTGTTTACCAGATAGCTGCTCGGGCTTTTCAAACTGTTATTGGAATTGCCGAAGGCTTGTACCGAAAAACCTTTCAATGAAAAATCGGTGGCTTCATTGAAATAATTAAAGTAGTGCTGCTGATAGGATTTCAATAACAGATTTTCGCCTGATAACGTGACGGAGTGAACAGGGGATGATCCTTTGTAGCTGATGAGCTTGGCCGAAACCGTTCCTTTGGGTGCGTTGCTAATAGTAACCATATACTCACCTTGGGCAGCAGCTGGAAGCTTGCCTGATTTTATACCATTGATGAACACATCTGTGGAATCAAATTCTTCAGTCAGTTTTATCTTGATTACTAACTTTGATTGTGGTGTCGTGCCTATGGCCGAAATGATCGGGTTGTTCACGGTAGCTTGTGTAGTTTCTATTTTGGCTGTCCAGATGCCGCGGCCATGGGTGGCAATGATGACCTGATCATCCTGACCTTTTAAGTCCCACACGGATACTTTAGGGAAATCGTTGAGGATAGCCCAGGAAGCTCCACCATCCAGTGATTCTACGATGCCGATTTCGGTGCCCACCCAGATGATATCGGGATTATCGGGGCGAACGTATAAACAAAATACCGCTACATCGGGAAACCCGTTGGTGCTGGTGGTGTTGTTGGTTACAAATCCTGAAATGTCTTCCCAGGTTTCGCCCAGATCCTTCGTTCTTAACACCTTTGGTGATTTGGCAAAGGAGAAAAGAGCATACGCGGTTTGCGATTCCTCAGGATGGCTGGCCAACTTGGTAGTCGTGCCCAGCGTTGCGTTAGAATAATTTTTGGTGATGGTGAAGGTGATGCCGCCATCGTTAGATACGTAGAGGCCACGGGTTGAACTCATCCCGCTTCCTGCCCATATGATGTTGGCATTGGCACGCGATACTTCTACATCAGCAAAGGTACTGATGCCCCATTTTGTAGTGATCGGTGTGAGTGCCCAGCTGCCTCCAAAATCGGTCGACTTCCAAACACCTTCGGAGCCTACGGTAAACAAAATATCAGGGGCTTGTCTGGAGTTGGCTAGTTTTGACAGGAAAGGAAATTTTTCAGGATTGGGCACACCATTGACCAAGGTTAACCCGGTGGTTGCTTTCGCCCAGGTGAGTCCTCCGTCTAACGATCGTGCGAAGTTGTTGTACTGCGATCCTCCAATCATTTTCTTTCCATCAAGGTTATTCCATACTACTTCAAATCCATCGCCTGATAATTGCAAGCTGGTGGAATAGAACGTGCTGGCCGATGCCGGTGAGGTGCCTGACGAGAAGTAAGTCGAGTTATCCTGCATGCCGCCAAAGTATTGATCGGCCCCTGGCTTTTTGTCGGCTCCATAGAACTGACTGGTATTGTATCCGTTGCCCACCATCGTCCAGTCTCCTTGTGTAACGCCCGGTGTGGTGGAGGTTTGCGAAAGGTAAAGCCCCCCATCATTGGCGATTAATAACCGAAATGTTTTCTGTGTTTCGCTTTCTTTAATCACCACAATGTTATGATGATCGGGATGCACCGCGTTTCGGTTGTTGATGCCATCATACTCATTGTATGGGTCTGCCGCGGAAGCCGAAATGCTGGATATTTTCACCAGCTCGCTATACAAGAAGCGTAGCGCAGAAACCGGGTGAGCACCGGCATTCCATGTTCCACCATAGGCCAGCGTGGGCCACACGTTATACATCATCTGAAACATGTGCCCGCCATTGATGGCGATGGATGCATGCGGGTTTGCGGCATCATAGTTTACGTTGTTTACAAAAAGGTATTCACGGCTTTGCTCCAGCGATGTGCCCGTGGTGTTTGTTGGGTTTAAATTAAATTGCTGGTTGCGATCCTGATCGCGGAAGGAAACCATCAACTGACGATTGGTGGTGATGTCCCAAACTTCAAACGGAACGCTGACATAGTCCTGATATGCATAATTCACATCGGCCACACCAGAGGTCGAGCCTTCCGGAACCATAAAGCGATGTGCCTTCTGGCTTTTGCCCGGACCAAATCGTATCTCCACATTGGTTTTGTTGGAAGAAGAACCTAAATCAAGTTTGCCCTGGTAGGCATCAGCCCCGAAGTTGACGAGGTTAATGAACGAGGCGGTGTTAAATTCTTCCATCGTATAGCTTCCAACTACGGTGCCTGTGCTGCCTTGGGTTAATACCACTTTGTATAACCCAATGCCTCCTACATACACCGCATCCTGGTTGAAAGGATCGCAGGCAATGGTATTATCGTACCAGCCCTGTTCGCCCAGGTAGTCGAGCGATTTGTTAGCTAACAGCATATTGACGAGCGCCCAGGTCGCTCCTGCGTCATCAGAAACATAAAGGTCTGATTTCGTTCCCGAAAGGGTTCCTTGAGAAGAAGCAAAGATGCGATCGGTCTTTACCGGTGATATATCAATTTCGATGCGGCCATTGGAGTTTATGCCGGTACTGGATAACGCCCACGTGACTCCCGCATCGGTGGACTTGATCACACCCACGGAATTATGCGTTGCGTATTGCACATTGAAATTGCCGGGCACGGTGCGCAGGTCTTGTACGATGCCATTATATACTTTTGTCCAATTGGCACCTCCATCGATGGATCGGTAAATGCCGGTATTTGTGGCGGCCACTGCGTTGTTGGCGCTATTAGGATTAACCACAATACGATTAATGGCCTCCATATCGCTAGTGGTGGAAAGAAATGACCACGCAGCTCCGCGATTCACGCTTTTAAAAATTCCATGACCGCGCACTTCTTCAAAGCTTCCAAAGCCTTCGCCTGTGCCGGCATACAGGATGTTATGATTGGATTCGGCCATCACCAGCACTGTGGTGGCCAGATTTGGAAAATCGGGGGTCAGCCATTCCCACGTGGTGCCTCCATTGGTTGTCTTCCATATCCCACCACTGGCCGATCCGGCAAACCAGGTTCTGTGGGTGATGTCATCCGGATCAATGATCAGGCCTCTGGTGCGGCCGGGCACATTGCCTGGCCCTCGTTCAGTATATTCCATCACACCGTTGCTGGCTTTTGTTCTCGCAGTTGCCGATTTCTTTGCCAACGTTGTGGCGCGCGCTAATTCTTTGAGTTGATAGTTGTCTTCATACGAAGGGCCGCTCATGCCTTCCTGGGTGCGTATGCCACGATGGTACATTAAGAATTGCTCAGGAGAATCTTGCCTGTGTTCACGCTCGATGCCTTCGGTGCTTTTCTCTCCAGCCACATCTTGGGTTGGCCGCGAAACGATAAATACGATGGCAGCAATAACCAGGGCGGAGGGCAGAATGATTCGTTTCACAGTTTTGATATGTGTTTAGTGACATCAATGAAATTAATCTTAATGGGCTGATCGTCTTTTTTTATCATGCCGGGTATTTCGCGGATCTCCACCTGATAGGTGTCCGACCAAAGCAACGTGGCCCCTGGTATTGTGTCTTCTTCCACCACCGTAAGATCACTTAATCTGATGATGATGTACGATACCGACAGCGTGGATGATTGCTGTTTCGTGCAAAGCGCAAAGGTGGCGTCTTTATTGTTTTGAATTACGACATCATCGCCCAGCTTTTGGGCTACCATGGATGCCAGTGTTTTTTGTGTAGGTGGCAGGCTCACGGATTTGCATGAGATCAGGGCCATGATCAAGATGATCAGTGTGCTTTTTCTCATGCTATGTCTTTTGCTTTTTCTTTTTGGCGGCAGGGAACAGAATGTTGTTGAGAATAAGTCGATAACCCGGTGAGTTGGGGTGCAGGTGCAAGTCGGTCGGTTCTTCGCCTACGGTGTGTTGATAGTCTTCGGGGTCGTGACCGCCATAGAATGTCCAGAAGCCTTTGCCATATACTCCGTGCATGTATTTGGCTTCTTTGATGGCGTTGTTTTCGCCCATGATCGTGACATCCGATTTGATCAATCGCTTTTTGAAGCCCGTGGTCTGACCATAAAATCCGCGGATTACGCGCAGGTGATTCTGCGTAAGCATGGAAGGAATAGGGTCCCACTTGGCAGAAAATTCGAAAAGGTTGAAATAATCATTGTCTTGCCTCAGGCCGCGGTCGGGGAAGTTGTTATCGATGTCGGAGAATTCGTATTGCAGTGGGTCGCGCACCAATCTGAAATCCATGAAGGCAAAGGTGTTGTCGAAGTTTAATTTTTCCTGCGCTTGCGGGTCGGCAGCATCGCCATCATACATGCGTTCTACGATGTCGATGCCTTCAGCAGCCAAGGCGATGTCGTACGAATCGGTGGCGGAGCACATGGCAAACAGAAACCCTCCGCCTGACACAAACTCTTTGATGCGCTTGGCTACGGCCAGCTTCGCCTGCGACACTTTATGGAAACTAAATCTGCGCGCAGCATCTTCCGCTTCTTTCACCTGCTCGATATACCACGGCATGTTCGCGTAGTTATTATAGAATTTGCCATACTGCCCCGTAAAATCTTCGTGGTGCAGGTGCAGCCAGTCGTATTTGGGTAGCAGGTCGTTGAGTACTTCATCATCAAAGATCACATCATAAGGAATTTCTGCATAGGTGAGCACGAGCGTAACGGCATCGTCCCATGGTTGTTTCGATTTGGGCGAATACACCGCAATGCGCGGAAACTTCTCCAGCTTCATCACGTCATAGTTGAGGGCCGGGCTCGCTATTTCGGATAAGATGCCGTTGGCCTGTGCATCGGAGATGATCTCGTAGCTCACACCGCGGATCACCAGTTCGTTCTGGATGTTGGGGTGATACTTGCACATAAAACTTCCGCCCTTGTAATTCAGCAGCCAGTCTACTTCCAGTTCGCCCTTCAATATCCAGTAGGCTATGCCATAGGCTTTCAGGTGGTTGGTCTGCTTCTCATCCATGGGAATGAAAATATAGTTACCGAAAGCAGGCTTGACACATGCAATTAATAAGAACAAAATCAGGCTACGCATCGTTAGAACACTCATTTGCAAATACACGGTAACAAAAGAATCATAGAAAAGTCTCAGCTTAGGAACGTTTAAAGATATAATTTTGGTCTTAAACTTTTCCTAAATATAGATCAGCAGAGTTAAAATACGATAAAGAATGGATATAGCGGAAAATGTAAGAGAAGGCCTTCGTTCGGTAAAAGCCAATTTGCTGCGCTCGGTACTCACAGCTTTGATTGTGGCCATCGGTATCACCTCCCTGGTGGGCATACTCACGGCCATTGATGGCATCGAATATTCCGTAGCCGAAAGCTTATCATCGCTCGGGGTCAATACGTTCGACATCTATTCCAAATCCAACCGCAACCAAAGCCAGGATGGGGTAAAGGAAAAGTATTATTCGGATTTAACCCTGGCGGAGTCGCAGCGGTTTATAGACGAATTTGATTATCCGGCCATCGTATCCTTATCCGCCCGGTTAACCATTCTGGCAGAGATCAAATATAAATCGGAGAAAACCAGCCCCAACGTAGACGTGCGCGGTGTGAACGAAGAGTACATCGCCATCAAAGGGCTGAACATCGAGCAGGGAAGAAATTTTTCGAAGTTTGAAATTCAAAACGGTGGCAAGGTGGCCATTCTGGGCTATAAGCTTTATAAGACACTGTATGGCGACAATCCCGTGCCCATTGGCACCGATGTTTCTTTTCGAGGCACGCAGTTTAGGGTGATTGGCTTGCTGAAAGAAAAAGGGGATCTGTCGGAGAACAATTATGACAACATGCTGATCATCCCCATTAAGGTCGCTAACCAGCTTGCCGCAGGGCAGCAGCTTCGCTACCGGCTTAACGTGGGCATTCAGGATATGGAGCAATTAGACTTTGCCCTGGGTGAAGCTACGGGCCTCATGCGCAAGATTCGCCAGGATGACACAGGACAAGAGAACTCATTTGAAATTGAAAAGAGCGAATCGCTCGCCCAGGAGCTGGAAAGCATTACCAACGGCTTGCGCTTTGGCGGATTTGGCGTTGGGTTTATTACGTTGCTGGGCGCTTCTATTGCGCTGATGAACATCATGCTCGTGTCGGTAACCGAACGCACCCGCGAGATTGGCGTGCGCAAAGCCCTTGGTGCTACTACGCTACGCATACGCCAGCAGTTTGTGATCGAAGCGATTGTGGTGTGCGTGCTGGGAGGCATTGCCGGGGTGCTGCTGGGCATTCTCATCGGCAACCTGATATCCCGTGCTATGGGCATAATGGCTTTTGTGATACCATGGCTGTGGATGTCGGTGGGTATGTTTATCTGTATCATAGTGGGACTGCTTTCGGGCTATTATCCCGCACACAAAGCATCGAAACTCGACCCGATTGAAAGTTTACGATTCGAATAAAAATCAGGTTAAAATAAGTTGTTTGAAAAAAAACTCTCCAGGAATACGGGAGCGTTCTTTTGTTTTCAATGGTATCGTAACAAACAGGGTATAAGGTAATCGTTATAACGGAGTGCATGCCTTTCGCGCCAGAAGGTGTGGAGATTGATGCGAAGGCATACCATACCCCGAATTTCTTCATATAGTTTATTCCCCAGCCGAGGCTGTGCAATCCCGAAGGGATAAAATATGAATAGCCTCACATGCAATGCGAGGGCAACGATGGGAACGGATATTCTACCGCGGAGCGGTAGAATATCCGCGGCAGGTATCGATCATCAAACACCACCATATGGGTAAACAAAACCCCCGATGGCACGATCTGGAAAAACTTTAAAGTAGAGAAGCTATATAAGAAGAACGATCGCTGGCAGTCCTCCAGTTCCTTTACCGAAACGGAGTTGTTAGAATTAAAGGAAGCGAGAGATAAGGCCATCAGCGAAGAGACGGTGAAGAAGAATTGAGGGAAACGGCTTGTATATAATAAAAAGCGGATTCAGATCACGCGGAGTCCCCGAGGCGGGAGCCTCCGTTTGGAATGAGGAATCAAGTACTGGGCAACGACTAACACTTAAATGAATCAGACTCTTGATTATAACTTTAGCCATGGTGACAATAGATTCAGTTAATTTATCAGCGCAGGACGGGCCAACTTATATGCGAATAGCTAAAATTACGGTTGACAGTACAAAGCTGGACGAATACAAAACTGCTTTAAACGAGCAGATGCAATCTGCTATAAGACTTGAGAAAGGTGTTTTGTCTTACTCTGCTGCGCAAGGACAGGAACAATCCTTCAAAGATTACAATCCTGGAAATATACCCAAGTGCGGACGCATATCAGGCGCACACTCCAACAGAGCATTTCAAAAAATACAAGGCAACGGTCGTTGCCATGGCAAAGGAATTGGAATTAACAGATGTTGTTCCAATTGCTATACAATCAAAACCAAAATAACTAGACTGACAAATAAAAAACGGGAAAGCCCAGTAGCCCACAAAATGTTTTCTGTCATGGTGCCTTGTCGAGTTGGTTAAACGTTTTATTTTGTGTTCAACTTTTTTATTTGTCAACATTGTAGATGTAGGTGGCCTTGCGATATTTAGGGAATACAATAATATAAATTAATACATGAAGAATAATTGGCTTACGCTCTCATTACTTCTGCTGGCATTTGTTGCCAACGGCCAAACCAGATTATTTGTTGAACCGTCCTTTCCACAAATTGCCCATGGTCATAAAATCATAGCCATTGTTCCATTTCGCACCACCATCTTACTCAGGCCAAAGCAAATGGCGACTCTACTGGATGGCCAACTGGAAAAGATGCAGGAAGACGAAAGTCGAGGTATACAGATGTCGATGTATGCGTGGTTCCTTAAAAGAAAGCAGCAGGGCAGCATGTGGGTAGACGTTCAAGACGCCAGTAAAACCACAGCCATTCTTGCCAGGAATGGAATTAACTATGCTAATGTTGGTGATCACACACAGGAAGAGATAGCAGAAATTCTTAACGTTGATGCTGTAGTCAGTGGAACTTTCGTGACGGATAAACCCATGTCGGACGGTGCCAGTTTAGCGTTGGGTTTACTGGTTGGATTTTGGGAGGCAACGAACAAAGCAACAATAAATATGTTTATCCACAATGCTGAAGATGGCAAAGTTCTGGTCAACTATAATAAAGCCGTTGCAGGGTCGGTAGGATCTTCCAACGATCAATTGATCAATATTATTATGCGAAAAGCTTCGCGCAGAATACCCTATACAAAGCCCAGGGTCTGAGCCCGGTTAACTATCCAAGCGGAGTCTGCCGCTTCGGAGACTGCGTGCAAAGTGAAATAGGCGTTGCTGAAGAAGTATTGAGCGCAGCAATAAAATGAATCATTATTTGTTGGTGGTGCTTGTGTTTTTGTAGGTTTTATCTGATTCTTATAGAGCAAATATCATCCATGTATAGATGCAGATGGTGTGCGTCATTTTTTGGAAAGTGTCGACTTAATAACAACTTATAATATATAAAACGAGGCTGTCCTTTTGAGACAGCCTCGTTTTTTATGAATTGACCTTAACCGCAGATGCTTTTGAGCAGCCTGACGCATCACCTTCACTACCAATCAGTATGCCGTAAATGGCCAAGGGTAAGGCAGCATTTGAAACCTGAGCCTTATGTGAGATCTGTGTTCGAGGCAGCAGCCAAGCTTCTATGCGATGAATCTTAGCGTATATCATCCTTTAGTATACCCGTAGATATCCCGTACATCTTCAGATACGGGATATCTACGG
>CANIVF010000007.1 GCA_947470895.1 Bacteroidota bacterium | reverse complement strand
TGCAGCACCGAACGTAAACAAACTCGAATATTTTATTGATGGAGACTTAGGCGCAGGCCTTGGCACCGATGTGCCCATCACAGCAGGAACAACTATTACTAATCAAGTGGTGAATGTTTCCTTAGCATCTGTGACAGACGGATTTCATACCATTACATTCCGGGCCAGAGATGCAAACGGTAAGTGGAGCACTGCGTTTACTTCACCTTTCTATAAACTACCTGCCTCCTCATTAGCCTCAGCGCCTAACATCACCCGATTAGAATATTTCTTTGATGATGATGCCGGATTTGGGCCAGGTGTGGCGAAGAACAAGACTGTTACCATCACACCAGGAACCTCAGTATCTCTCGTAGATCTTTCTGTGGATGTATCCACATTAAGTACGGGCACACATAAAATTTCTTTTAGAGCCCAGGATGCTAATGGTAAGTGGAGTATCGTTCATATGAGTACTTTCGGAGTATTTGGCCCAGCCCCTACTGCACAGCCAACCAACCTTACTTTTAGCACCACCACAACTACTTCTTACACAGTAAACTTTACTGCTGCCTCACCAGCACCAGATGGTGGATACATTGTTATACGCAAAGCAGCATCTGCTCCTACTACCGATCCGGTAGATGGAACAACCTACACAAAAGGCAATGCGTTGGGTGATGGCACCATTGCCTACGTAGGCACTGCCACTACATTTAATGAAACCGCATTATCATCAGGCACACAATACTTTTATAAGATTTATGCCTATAACGGCAGTACTACATTAACAAATTATTTAACCACAACTCCACTACAAGGAAATACAACTACGCTTCCTGATCCCGTGCAAATCACGCTGGAGACATTTCCGGCAGCCTTTGATAAGGGAGGAACTTTAACGGTGAGTATCACCGTGAACAGTGCCGCCAAGGCTAGTGGCGTAGTGTTAAAATATAAAGGTATCAGCGAGCCTTCGTCTGCCTTGAAGAGTGTGACCGTTACCAACAGTGGTAATAAATTTGAAAAAGTCATAGCATCTTCTGACCTCACCGATCTTATCGGTATCAAATATTATTTTGAAGTAACCGATAAAAATCAAAGCGCCACTGCAGTTACAAGCAACACAGGTAAAGCCTATGTGAGTTATCCAAATTCCTCAAGCGACCAGGTAATTCCCTCTCTTTCGTTTGGCGATAAATTAAGTAATTATCAGACCATTGCAGTTCCCCTACTACTGACCGATAAAACAGTGAGTACAGTTTTTGGCGCGTTAGGTGGAGTTGATAATACGCAATGGAGATTATTCGATTACGGGCCGAAAGACAATGGAAGAGCAAATCGTGAGTACGGAACTGGTGCTTTCAGCCTTATTGAACCAGGCAAAGGGTACTGGTTGATTGCTCGAAAAAGCACAACGATTAATCCGGGAGAAGGCACGGCCGCAGGAAGTGATTTACTGATCGATGAAAATAACCCTTTCACAATCAGTCTGGTCAGCGGCTGGAATTTGATTGGTAACCCTTACAACTTCCCTATCTCCTGGACAGAAGTACTAACTGCAAATGGCAACCCTGCCGGTGTAGAAACTTCAATATATCGGTTTAAGAATGGAACATTATCTCTTGGGGTAGAGTTGGGTCGCTATCAAGGTGCTTTTATTAAAAGCACATCAAATGTTGATATCAAGGTTCCAACACTTCGCAATACATCAATTACAGGTGGAAGAATATCCAGTGAAAAAATTGATTTGTTAAAAAATCAATGGTCTATTCCTATTAGCGTAACGAACGGTGACCTTACCAATGAAACCAGTGGCATAGGCATGCATCCTAAAGCAAAATTAATTGACCAAGATGATTTTGACAGAACGGGTGTTCCACTATTAGAAGGTTTGAATATGCCTGAGTTGGTTTTCTCTTCTACTTCAACAACACCACTCACCAAAGATGTAGTGCCCACGCAAGATCATTTCACATGGCCATTTACGGTAGCGTATTCCGGTGATGAGCCTTTGAAATTACAATGGCCTGCTATCGACAAGCCCGGAGAGCAGCAGCTTATTCTGTTGGATCTCGCCACACAACGCGTGATCGACATGACCAAAGAAACCGAAATCCAGCTTTCATCAGCCTGTAAATCACTGCGCATTATTTTTGGGGACCAGAATTATATCAACCGGGTATTGGAAAAGGAATTGCCAGCCATTGGTATCCCCTTCCCAAATCCAGCGCATGAAGAAGTGAAAATTCCTATCTTTATTTCTGAATCGTTGGATAATGCTAACGTAACCGTTCGTGTTTACAATAGCCTGGGAAAAGAAGTAGCCACACTTTTAGATGATCGTTTTAGCAAAGGCTATCATGTGCTCAACTGGAAACCCAAAGAGCCTGCCGGTCTGTATATAGTTACCCTGAAAGTAGGGCCTGGCGCAGAGAAGAGAGTAAAACTAATCATTCAATAAACTGCGGACTTTATGAACAACAAGCTGTTTTCATTTTTAATCACCGCCTGGATGATACTCGTGTTTTCATTCTCGACCCATGCACAGGAAACAGAAGGTACCAGCAACCCGGTGCATGTTACCTTCAGGCCTAAATCGTTACTTGCTGACGCAGAGACATCGAAAGCCAGACGGAATTATGCACTATTGATTGGTGTGCAGGAATACCAGGATTCCGCTATTGTTTCATTGAACGAACCACTGAAAGATGCAAAAGAACTAAAGGAAATTCTGATTGGTCAATACACTTTTGATTCTGCCGATGTCATGGTATTATCTAACCCGACTTTTGAAGAACTTAACGTAGCGTTTGACAACCTAAGTCATCGCATAACCCCGGCCGACAATCTCGTAATCTTTTATGCAGGCCATGGATACTTTGATGAGAAGACCAACATTGGCTATTGGTTGCCGTCAGATGCTCAGGAAAAAAACAGAGCCAGATGGTTTCGCAACAGCGCACTTGTTGAAAATATTGGTGCCATCAACTCTAAACATACGCTACTCATAGCCGATGCGTGTTTTAGTGGAGGTATCTTTAAAACACGCTCGGCCCTCAACAACGCCAGCGTGGACATCGCCAACATGATGAAGCGAGCCAGCAGAAAAGCCATGACGAGCGGTTCGCTCACTACCGTACCCGACAAAAGTGTATTTATGAAATACCTTTTAAAGACATTGGCGGAAAATGAAAACAAATATTTACCTTCCGAAGAGCTCTTTGATTCTGTGCGCATGGCGATGCGAAACAATGCAGGCACCAAACCGCTGTATGGAGAAATTCAGAATGCGGGTGATGAAGGTGGTGATTTTGTCCTGATCAGAAGAAATTAATGGCTCCCGATTAAAAATGAATTTTCGCAAGGAAAATCTTCGCTGGGGAATTATTGGATGTGGCGATGTGTGCGAAGTAAAAAGCGGTCCTGCGTTTTCTAAAATTGCCAACTCATCATTGATTGCTGTGATGAGGCGTGACCTGGTCAAAGCTAAGGACTACGCCTTGCGCCATCACGTGCCGGAGTACTATAACGATGCGCAACAACTGATTGACAATCCTGAAGTAAATGCCATTTACATTGCCACGCCACCTGCCTCTCATGAAGAGTACGCCATCAAAGCGATGGAAGCCGGCAAGCCCGTTTATATAGAAAAACCTATTGCGATGAATGCCGCATCGTGCAAACGCATGCTGGATGCATCCATTCGATATCAGGTGCCAGTGTCAGGTGCTTACTATAGACGTGCTTTGCCTTTATTCAAAAAAGTAAAATCATTACTGGAAGAGCAGAAAATCGGAAAGGTAAAAGCGGTAATCATTAACATGTTGCAATCGCCAACGAAAAACATCATTACTAAAACTGATGACAACTGGCGAGTAAACCCAGTTCTATCAGGCGGTGGCTTATTTCATGACCTAGCCCCACACCAATTGGATTTAATGTATTGGTTCTTTGGCAAACCCAACGAAGTCACTGGCAAATCACTTAACCAGGACAAAAAGTATAACGCTCCTGACATGACTTCACTGGAGGCTGTTTTCTCTGACGATATTTTTCTTACCGGCTTGTGGTCATTTAATGTGCACGAAAGTGCCGTGGACGATACTTGCAAAATCATTGGTGATAATGGAATGATTAAGTTTTCATTCTTTCGGCAGTCCACATTGGAAATGGAGACTTCAGCAGGCAGACAAGTATTTGAGTTTATCAATCCACCGCACATACAACAGCCCATGATTGAGGAGGTGGTTAAGTATTTCAGGGGTGAAGGAAAAAATCCATGTTCGCTAGAAGATGCGCTGGTCTCTATGCAAATTATGGATAGTACGATCCGCTAACCGTACCAATACGAACCCAAGATTTAAATTTCTAATATCTTAAACGATCACAGAGACACACCACGTTTCCACGGGATAAAGTCATCTTGTTGTAAACGCACCGCATGAGGTACCGCTTCGCCACTGGCTACTATTAGTGCATACTCCATCAATTCAATCGCTTTGGATTCAATCGTTGATTCTCCTGAAATGATCGAACCTGTATCTATGTCAATGATATCACGCATCCTCTGACTTAACTTTGCGTTGCTGGACACTTTGATTGTGGGTGCAATTGGATTGCCCGTAGGCGTTCCTAAACCCGTTGTAAATAAAAGAAGATTACAACCGGAACCCACTAATGCAGTAGTTGACTCAACATCATTACCGGGTGTGCAAAGTAAACTAAGACCTGGTTTCGTGATTTGTTCAGTATAATCCAGTACATCAACCACAGGCGATATTCCTCCCTTTTTTGCTGCTCCTGCTGATTTCATGGCATCAGTAATCAAACCATCTTTAATATTACCCGGAGAAGGATTCATATCGAAACCTGAACCAACCTTAACGGCACTTTCCTGATAGCGTTTCATTAAGTGAACAAACTTCTCGGCCACAGGTTGAGAGACGGAACGATCAACCAGATTTTGCTCTACTCCATTCAGTTCAGGAAACTCAGAGAGAACCGGAGATCCATTTAATACTGCGAGCATATCACTGAAATAACCTAATACAGGATTTGCCGAAATACCAGAGAAACCATCCGAGCCCCCACACTCCAGACCAACCACCAACTTACTGATCGGAGCAGGAGTTCGCTTGCATTCATTCGCCTTCACTAATCCAGCAAATGTTTTGCGAACCGCATCGGCAATAAAATCTGGTTCCGATTTACTCTCTTGTTGCTCGATGATATATAGTGGCTTATCAAATGATGGATTTATTTTCCTTACAGCATCTTCAAAAACTTTCACCTGTGCGTTCTGGCAACCCAGGCTCAACACCGTTGCGCCTGCTACATTCGCATTGTTAACATAACCTGCGAGCAACGCACAAAGAGCATCACTATCCTGACGCGTTCCTCCGCAGCCACCTTCATGCTTTAAGAATTTAATGCCATCGACATTTTTAAAGACACGTTGAAATGAAACATCCGCTTCTTTGATTAAGATATCTTCTGTTAAGAATGAATCGGCAGTAGCACCACTTCTATAATGCTGTACTAACTTATCTATATCCAGCCCCATCGTTTTCGGACCCTGATATCCCAATTTATCCACCAACAGCTCGCGAAGCATTTCAATGTTTCTGTTTTCGCAAAAAACGAGCGGAATAACGATCCAGTAATTCGCTACTCCCACCTTACCATCCGAGCGATGGAATCCATTAAAAGTACGATGAGCAAAACGGCTCACATCCGGAGCCTTCCATTGATAATTGAAATCTCTGATTTGCGGTGGAGTTGATGCGTGCTTCACATTGAAGGTCGTAATTATCTCACCACGTTGAATGGGTTGCACTGCGCGGCCAACTAATACTCCATACATGAGCACCCGATCACCTTGATTCAACTGCGCAGCCGCAAACTTATGCTTTGCTGGTGTTGGAGAAACGACAGCAAACATTTCACCATCCAGAGAAACTTGTTCGCCAGCTGCCAAATCCTGCAATGCTACAATCAAATTGTCATCGGGATGTACTTTCAATACTTTCTGCATACGTATGCTTTAGCTTATTTATTGTGCAATATAATTTAAACTGATTGTAATCCGATCTGTTCGGATTGAAGTAGCCCCATGGAGTGATTTTTTTTCACGATTAGAATTTCAACTTGCTCATTTTAGGAGCAAGTAAATGTAACACAAGCCAGGCCAATAAGTATGCTGCTCCGCAGATGAGGAACATGATAAAGTAAGCCTTTTCTATTTGGCCAATCTCCCGATAGTGAACGAAAAGGTTTTTCTGAACAGCCCATGAAAGTACTATACCCCCCATTCCTCCGGCCATACCACCAATTCCAGTTACAGACCCGATGGCCTTTTTTGGAAACATATCGGATACGGTAGTAAATATATTGGCACTCCACGCCTGATGTGCCGCTGCAGCGATACCGATCACTAATACGGCTAACCACATGTTAACTTCACCGGCATATTGGGCAAACACTACTGGCAACACAAACAGCGCAAAAACGAGCATGGCTGTTTTTCTTGCCTTAAACGCAGGCATATTTCTGTTTATTAAAAACATAGGAAGGTATCCACCACCCACGCTGCCAATCGTTGATATCAGATAAACCACAGCAACGGGTACCGCTATTTCAATTAAACTTAAATGATATTCACTTTGCAAGAAATCAGGTAACCAGAACAGATAGAACCACCAAACCGGATCTGTCAAAAACTTACCCAAAGCGAAAGCCCACGTTTGTCGATAACCCAGGAGTGTTATCCATTTTACCTTTTCATTTTTTCCAGCCTTTTCAAGGGCTTCGTCTTCTTTGTCGGAATGAATATAATCAAATTCTTCCTTACTCAATTTTTTAGAATCCCCCGGTGTGGTGTAATACAATTGCCATAAAACCAACCAGATAAAACCGATAGCTCCGGTGATAATAAATGCCCATTGCCATCCCCAGGCAACGGCTATAAAAGGTACTGTGAGTGGTGCAATAATGGCACCGATGTTGGTGCCCGAATTGAAAATTCCGGTGGCAAATGCTCTTTCTTTTTTTGGAAACCACTCTGCGGTAGATTTAATCGCTGCTGGAAAATTTCCAGCTTCGGTTACGCCTAAAAATGCTCTGGCTACAATAAAGCCAAAAGTGGTACTGGCAAAACCGTGAGCGATCGCTGCAATACTCCATAAACCTGTAGCAGCAGCATAGCCTTTCTTCGTTCCTAGCATATCGATGATTCTGCCTGCGCCCAGCATACCAATGGAGTAAGCCAACTTAAAGGCAATTTCAATATTGGCGTAATCACCGTCATCCCATTTAAGGTCTACCGAAAGAACCGATTTTAACAAACTGATTACTTGTCGATCAAGATAATTGACAGTGGTGGCAAAAAATACTAATGCACAAATAGTCCATCGATAGTTTTTAACCGTTTGAAAAGGGGGATTACTGGTAACATCACTCATCTTGACGGGTTCTATTTATGAATAAGCACTAATTCAAAAACCGAAATACAATTTGGCATTATTGAAACAGATATCCTCAACCATCTTTCCAAGGTGTTGCATGTCGTTGGGTAATTCACCCCGTTTCACATCTTCACCAATCATGTTACACAGGATTCTTCTGAAATATTCGTGACGGGGAAAGGAAAGAAAACTGCGCGAGTCTGTTACCATACCAACAAATCGCGAAAGCAAACCCATATTGGAAAGGGTATTCATTTGTTTCTCCATGCCATCTTTCTGATCGAGGAACCACCAGCCACTACCCCATTGCATTTTGGCTGGAGTGCTTCCATCATTAAAATTGCCTGTCATCGTGGCGAACAATTCGTTATCGGATGGATTCAAATTATAGATAATCGTTTTAGCAAGTTGATTACTGTTATCCAAGAGATCAAAGAATCGCGACATGGTTTGTGCCTGTGAAAAATCGCCCATCGAATCGAACCCGGTATCAGGACCCAAATGGCGCAGCATGCGGCTGTTGTTATTGCGAAGCGCTCCTAAATGAAATTGCTGTATCCATCCCTTAGCATGATACAAACGGCAAAGATGACTTAAAATAATATATTGGAGTCCAATCTTTTCCTCTGACGAAAGTGTGCCACCGTTTAATGCTGTGTCGAATAATTTTTCCGCTTCACCTAATGATGCTTTGCTGAACGGAAGTATTTCGAGGCCGTGATCAGAAACGTGACAACCCTGTGCGTGAAAGAAGTCTACTCTGTTTTCGAGCGCTTTAAACAAACTTTGCAATGAATTGATTTCGACTGAAGATGCCTGTGATAATTTTTGAATGTATGTTTTGTAGGCAACCAGATCATCAAACGAATATGATTTATCTGGACGAAATGTCGGGAACATCTTCAACGTGGTTGATGAAGCCATCGCCTTGTGATGGTGTAAATCATCGGTTGGATCATCGGTGGTACAAACTACTTCAACTTTCATCATGGATAATAACCCCTGCACTTTGAATTCATCCTTATTCAGCAAAGCATTGCAATGATCGTAAATAGCTTTTGCCGATTTAGAGTCTAACAATTCCGTCACGTCAAAATATCTCTTGAGTTCGAGGTGTGTCCAATGATAAAGTGGATTGCGTATCGTATTAGGCACCGTCTCCGCCCATTTCATAAACTTCTCTTCCGGACTGGCGCTGCCTGTGCAGAACCGCTCATCAATACCATTGGTTCGCATGGCTCTCCATTTGTAATGATCACCTTCTAACCAGATTTCAGTAAGGTTGGTGAACTGCCTGTTCTCGGCAATATTTTTTGGTGATAAATGGTTATGATAATCGATGATGGAAGCCTTTGCCGCATGATGATGATAAAGCTGTCTGGCTTCTTCAGAATGTAAAAGAAAATTCTCGTCCAAAAATTTAATGCTGCTCATAAAACCAGTATAGTCCGTTGTCTTTATGTCTATTTTTAAACCCCACAAAATGCATTAAATCCACCATCAACCGGAACAACTACACCGGTAACAAATTTGGATGCATCAGAGCAAAGCCATAATAATGTTCCAACCAATTCATCTGCCTCCCCAAATCTTCCAAACGGAGTTTGATTGATCACAGCATTACCGCGTGCGGTGAGAGTTCCATCCGTATTTGTGAGCAAGGCTCGGTTCTGTTCTGTTATAAAAAAACCAGGAGCTATCGCATTTACGCGAATACCTTGCCCTACTTTCTTCGCTAACTCTACAGCTAGCCATTGTGTGAAATTATCAATCGCGGCCTTCGCAGCAGAATAACCGACCACTCTGGTGATTGGCCTGAAGGCAGACATCGATGAAATGTTGATGATGATTCCTTTTTTATTGACTGCCATTACTTCACCAAAAATCTGGGAAGGCAATACGGTGCCCAACAAATTCAAATCAACTACTTGCTGAAACGCTTCGGTATCCAGATCAAAAAAGGTTTTGTCTGGCGGAATGGTGGCTCCGGGCATGTTACCGCCTGCGCCATTAATCAAAATATCAATCGTGCCTGCTGAAGAGAGAATCTGGGTTTTTACTTTTTGAAGCTCTTCTTTATTCAATACATCGGCCTGAAAGAATGTTGCTTTGCCTCCGGCTTTCCGAATTTCTCCCACTACTTTTTCACCTGCCTCTACCCTGCGACCAACAATGATCACATGAGCGCCAGCATCGGCCATGCCTTTGGCCATCACAGAACCTAATACTCCAGTTCCTCCGGTGATCACCGCTACTTTATTTTCAACAGAGAATAGTTGCTTGGTTATTTGTGTCATGGAAAACGCTTACTTATTAAAATCTAAAAACTGTTTATTCATTTCTTCATCACTTAAAAACTTCCCAGAGTTTAAAAGTATCCGATGTTTAAAAACGATTAACTCCCCTGGATTTAATGTACTGATGAATTCTTCATCGGCAGGCACGTATGATTTTGATGAAAGGTTATTTACGGCAAATAAGCCATAACCACGCGCATGCCAGTGAGCCGGATAACCGATGTTCTTTTTGTTATCGACCATCGCTACGGTGATGGGTTCACTTCCTTTGTTGGCTGAAAGAGAAACCCAGTCCGCACGTTTGCCCCACACATTTCCTTTTTCATCGCCCTTGCTATTCCGATATACACCGTTCACTCCTTCATTATTAAGTGCGGCAACGGTGGTTGGTTTTCCTGCAGCATCGGTAAATACTTCTGGCTTAGTAGATGGCTCTTCAAATGCACGATCAAGACGAAGGCCCAGCATGCCTTCTTTAGTTTCTTCGAAAACCACTTTTTCTTTTTGTGCAGTAAGTTTTGTGGTGCGATCAATGGTTCTGAGTTTATCAGTTCCTGAAAACACAAAGGTGGATTCTTCTACCAATAAAACAGTGCCTTTGCTATCCACCCAATGAGCTTCAACGACTAACATTCCTTTACTTTTTCCACCTTCTGCCTTCACCACTTTTTGGTGACGAATACTTCCATACTTAGGTTTTTCATGGGCAGGAATCGCGTAAGAGTTATTCCAGAAGTCAAGACCATTTACATCACCGTAATTAAACCACAAGCCAACATGATGTGGATGATCAACACGTTCGCCAGCGCGGGAATTTCTTGGAAAGCCACGGGTAATCACAGTTTCATTTGATGTATAGATTGGATACAAAACTGGTTTGTCAAGATCATCCGGATAGATGTATGAAGTAAATAATTTTCCATCTATCAACACATCTACTTTTTTACTCTTTTCATCCTGAACAAATTTTACTGGCTTCTGTGCATAGCCCATACTTATTACGAATAAAAACAGGGACGTGATGATCGCCCCTGTTTTCATGATTCTATTTATTTGACTCATGCGTTTCAATCAATCAGTATTTAAATACTTTTCCACCAGCCATTACTTCTTGGGTCTTCTCATCAAAGGTAGCTTTCAATCCTGTTTGAACTGCTGCATTCACCATGATGCACGCAATAGCGTGTGAATATCCCGCTTCAACAGGAGCGTTGGGTTCTTTACGATCGCGAACACTTTCCATCCAGTTGCGCATATGGCCCGATGTGAGTGGATCGTTGCCTGTATTTGCCGAAGTGATCACTTTTTGATCCACCACATTAAGATCTTTATCAGGCAACAGGTTAGCATTCATACCCATGGCTTTCGCAAAGTTTTCGCGCAAGCCTCCTGTCGGTGATACTTTGTTGGTATTCAAATTCATTTCACCACCATTGGAATAATAGATTTCAGCTGGTCTTTCGTCACCATTATGCATCCGTGAAGCGAAGCTAACCTGGAAGCCGGTATTAGAATCATTGGATGGGCCATAATCAAATACGGCTGTAACCGTATCCCAGTTTTTGCGACCATCTTTCCACATATAAATTCCACCATTCGCCACTACGCTTCTCGGATTTTTCAATCCACTGAACCAATGCACGGTATCGATCTGGTGACTCATCCACTGACCAGCAAGGCCAGAAGAATAAGGCCAGAATAAACGAAACTCCAAATACTTACGTGGGTCCCACGCCTCCTTTGGACGATTCATTTGAAAGCGGGCCCAATCGGTATCACTTTCTTTTATTTGCTCTACTAATGCTTTTCTTCTCCAGCGACCGGGCTGATTTACATTCCATGAAAGTTCAACCATAGTAATAGGGCCAAACTGTCCTGACTTTACAAAGCTTGCCGCTTCATGATAATTTCTTCCGCTTCTACGTTGCGAACCGATTTGCACGATCTTCTTTGATTCGCGAACAGCATTTAGTGCAGCACGTGCATCTTCCATCGTTTCTGCGAATGGCTTTTCTGTATACGTATCGCAACCCGCCCTTACCGCTTCAACCGTATGAAGTGCGTGCTGAAAATCCGCTGTGCTGATAATTACCGCATCAACTTCTTTAGCACCGTATAGTGCTTCGTTATTCACAAAGGTTTTAATATCATGACCAAACTTTTCTTTAAGCATGGCTTGTCCTTCTTCACGTCTTCGTTTCCATATATCGGATACCGCCACGATATCAAAATTCAATTCTTTATAATGATCGCCAAAGGCAGGCATCAATGAAGCACGGAAGCGATCCGAAAATCCAACCACGCCCACACGCACACGATCATTGGCACCTATAATATTCGCATAACTTTTTGGACTGAACGCCAGCGCTCCCAGGTATGTTCCGGCTGTAGCCATAGCCGATTTTTTAATGAAGTCCCTTCTCGAGTTTTTCATAAGTCTATGTAAATGTTAAGATTAATTTAATTCTTTGATTTTAATACTTCTGAATGAAACGTTATCGCCATGATCCTGTAAAAGGATTCTTCCTTTTACAGCCATACCGAAGTTTTCATATTGGGCATATTTACTTCTTGCCACCAGGGCATTATAAATCGGTGTACCTCGCTTGTACTCCACAACTTTATAACCATTGAGCCAATGCTCTACCCGGTTATCCGGATAAACAATAACCCGGCCATTATTCCATTCACCAATTTTGTGCTGACCGCGTCTTTCTTTGATAGAAGGTATAAGATCATACAAGGATGCTTGTGTACGATTGCCTACCACACCTTGTTTCGCATCAGGATGTGTAGCATCGTCCAGAATCTGATATTCAAGTCCAAGGGCTGAACCTTTATTGCCTTCACTCTCAGTAACAAAATATTTTACACCGCTATTGGCGCCCTCGGTCAGCTTAAACTCAAATTGCAAATCAAAAGCACCGAACTCTTTACTGGTAACCACATCGCCACCATTTACAGATTCAGCTCCTGCTGATTTCATGACGCTTAGCGTTCCGTCTTTAATCTCCCATCCGTTCTCTGGATATTTTTCTTTGTATGCGCCACGCCAGCCTGTTGAAGATTTGCCATCCCATAACAATAGATAGCCATTACTCTTTTCTGCTTCAGACAGATTGTTGGGAATGAAATTCATCACAAACACCTCATTGGCCGGAGAAGGTTTAAGATTTTTTATTTGAATGCGAACGTTGCGCCAGCGAATCTGCTTGCCCGGCTGATCGTCCTTGCCGATCGCATGAACCTGTAAGGCAATGAATCCACTTACCGTAACATCATCCACCACGTGAGCAGTTGCTACACCATTCACCCAGGTGCGCAAACTCGTTCCGATGCATTCCAATCGTATTTTATTCCACTGATCTTTTTTGAATGCTGATTTCGCTGCCGTGTTATATTCCATGGTGTAAAGCCAGTCTCTGCGTGCTTCATCATAGATGCCACCAGTCCAACCTCTATCCGATGGATCGACTTCGAATTGGTATCCATGCACCCGGCCGTTCATGTAATCGGGCTTACTCAGGCTGCGAAACTGAATGCCGGAGTTCATGCCCTGCGGCACTTTATATTCAAGCTCCAGAATAAAATCACCGTAGTCTTTTTCGGTGGCCATAAATGAATTGGGTTCATTGGCGACCGTAGTACCTACAATTTCACCATTCTGAATCTCATATTTTGCTTTGCCATTGAGTTGTTTCCATCCGTTGAAATCTTTTCCATTGAAGAGGTTCTCCCACTCCTCTTTTCCTTGCGAGAAGGAGAATCCTGCAACAGTAAGCAGAGCAACAAATAAGGTCAGTTTTTTGATCATCGGTTGATTCACAGTTATATTTTGATAAAGACTAAGCCTTGTACAGATGATGACGTAATTTAACAGTCGTATACTTACAATAGAATAGTTTATTTTTCGCGCGGATATTAAGGGCAATAAAGGAAAATTACGTCTTCTTTATAACACTCCATACCAAACTTTCAACTAAAATTCTGAACCAGCCACCTTATGTTCTACGCAAAGCAAAGCAGGAGAATTTTTATCCGGGATTTGTCCTTACTCACCGGGGCTTTTATGGCCAGTGGTTTCATGTCGCCACAAGCGGCTAAAACTAAAATGAAATTAGGTCTGGTGACTTACCAATGGGGTAAAGACTGGGATGTGCCCACACTCATTAAAAATTGTTCAGCCGCCAATGTTCATGGCGTTGAACTTCGGATAAAACATGCACATGGTGTTGAGCCCACGATATCCGAAGCCAGACGCAAAGAAGTAAAAAAGATATTTTCGGATAGTCCGATAAAAATCATAGGCATGGGTACCAATCAACAATATGACTTTCCCGACCAAGACAACCTAAAAAAATCTATCGAAGACACGAAAGCGTTTATCAAACTGAGCGCTGACATTGGCGGTGATGGTGTGAAAGTAAAACCCAATGCCTTCCATAAAGATGTGCCACATAAAAAAACGATTGAGCAAATCGGAAAGTCGCTGAACGAAGTGGGGAAGTTTGCCGGTGAGCATGGACAAAAAATAAGGCTTGAAGTTCATGGTGAAGAAACCCAGGAACTGCCCAACATCAAAGCCATTATGGATGTGGCCAACAACCCAAATGTTTATGTGTGTTGGAATTGTAATGATCAGGATCTTATAGGCGGAGGATTGGAGCATAATTTCAACCTGGTAAAAAACAGACTGGGTGACACTGTACATGTGCGAGAAATGAACATCGGCACATATCCTTATCAGGAGCTTATAAGTCTTTTTGTGAATATGGATTACAAAGGATGGATTCTTTTGGAATGCAGAACCGATCCGGTTGACAAAGTAAAAGCCATGATCGAACAACGTGATGTTTTTAGCGCCATGCTTAAAGAAGCTCAGGCCAGAAAAAAATAATAGTGTCACCCCCTCCGCTAGCTCACCAACCTGAAGAGTATTGAATCTTGATCCAATACTATGAAATCAATCACCGGACATTACCTTAGGTTGAATTCTTTGCTCACTCATTGGTGATTTTAAAACTCACCAAACGATAAACCATTCCATCGGGTTTGGTGGTAAGGTAAAGCTCTCCGTTTCTATCCTGTCCAAAACGTTCATCCGCCTTATCTGAACCACAAAGTTTGGAGAGTGTAGTAATTTTACCATCAATGGAAAGCTGCCATTCTTTAATTGTCGCTTGCGTTCCTGGTTTGATGTCTTTCATTTCAATGTAAAACATCCTTCCTTTTACAATATCACCAAACACAAACTTGCCTTTTAGTTCGGGTAAATTCTTTCCTGCATATTCAAACCCTCCGGCAATAGCGTTGCCTTCATCATGGTCGTATTGAGCAACAGGATAGGTGATATTATTTTTAGCATCATCAGCGGGAAGCGGATATATGTTATGCATATTTTGTGATGGGTCAATCACAAATGTTCCTTCACGATAAGGCCAACCGCAATTACTGAACGGTTGAATCAAATATAAACTCTCGACATTATGGTGCCCAATATTAGCAATAAATATTCTCCCTGATTGATCCCAGATAATGCGATGCGGATTCCTGAAGCCGCGGGCGAATATTTCTCTTACTGTATTTGGGTTTTCATCTTTTGCTAACGGATTAGAATCAGGAATACCATAGTGACCATTCACACTATTGCTTCCGCTTGGATCAATACGAATAACAGACCCCCATATTTTTTCGGTATTGTCGCAAAGAAATTGGTACCCCTTTTCTGCACTGCCGCCATCCCCTACTCCTATGTATAATAAACCATAATCTTCGTCACCCGGTTTAGCTAGCGGATTAAAGGCTGCTTCCTGAACGCCATGAATCTGGTCAACCATATTGATACGAAAAAGCTCTCGACTTTTACCAGCAAATGGAAAAGCTCCTAGTGTTTTTGTTTTCCATTCTGAGACCACCCATTGCAATGCCACCTGAATAGAATCCGGATAGTTGAAATCAGCCTTGGCAGAATTAGGCGGCTCGGAATGTGTCGTATAAAGCAATCCATTTTTTTCGAACTCCGGATGGAAAGCGTAACTACCAAAACCCGTTGCCAACCCTGGAGTGTGAATAAACTTCGGCATTTCTTTCTCCATGTCTAGATATACTTCTGGTTTATCCCCATTCAGAAAATACAACTTGCCGCGGAGATCATTCAAAAATAATTTATCCGTATTAGGTTGATTCGTGAGTTTAGTGATACGCGTCAATGGATTGTTCTCTCCTGATGGAAGAATCTGAATAAAAGGCTTTAGCTCCACCACGAGGTTCGACATCGCTATTGGTTCAGGAATTGGATTCTTCAGAGCATTGGGATCTATGGCTGTTTTACGTGGATCTTCCACGGGCGTTCCCTTGGTGTGCATAAATGCCAGGATGGAGTTCAAATCATCATCAGTAAGAAAACTAAACGAAATCATTTCGGTTTTATATTGTTCGAACAGCTCTTTTGCTCGTTCATCGCCCGATGCAATTTTCGCTTTTGGATTTTTAATGAATTCTCTGATCCATTCGGTATCGATGGTTCTGGTTAGTCCACCTAATTGCGGACCGATGCCGTCCTTTTTGAAATTATGACATGAAGCACAATTTTGACTAAACTTAGTTTTTCCGATGGCAATCGATGCTGAATCGGTGGGAATAG
Organism: Bacteroidota bacterium; assembly: GCA_947470895.1. GTDB lineage: Bacteria > Bacteroidota > Bacteroidia > Cytophagales > Cyclobacteriaceae > ELB16-189. The sequence continues at coordinate 83,888 of CANIVF010000007.1, read as the reverse complement.
ATCTTGGATCGATTGATGTATTTTTAGTACACGAGCTCAAATACAAGAGGAACAAAACGCTACTTAAAATAATCAGGCCTTTCTTCATGAGGTAGTTCAATTTTATGATATCAAATCTAGTCGGTTTCTTTTATCCACTATAGATTTTGTCTTTTTAATTCACGCACGGCATAATCGCAAGCACGTGCTGTAACGGCCATGTAGGTCAATGATGGATTTAAACAAGACGAAGATGCCATAAAGGATCCATCGGTAATAAATACATTGGGCACCTCATGCATTTGATTGAATGCGTTTAGTACAGAAGTCTTCGGATCACTGCCCATCCTTGCGGTACCCATTTCATGATTGGCATTGCCAGGAAAAGCGGTATTCACATAAGGCTTCACATTTTTATAGCCTACCGCTTCCATCATTTCCGCTGCCGAGTTGGCCATATCCAGTTGCATGGCTTTTTCATTTTCTTTGAACTCGCAGTCGATACTTAACGTGGGCCTTCCCCACTTATCCCTTAAGTCAGTGTTTAGGGTAACTCGATTTTCGGCATATGGCAAACATTCACCATAGCCTCCTAAATTCATTTGCCAACTTGCAGGAGTTTGTGCCGCAATCTTTAATTCTTTACCAATTTTATCAGAATGATTCCATCCTCCGCGTCCTGCGCCACCCTGCAAACCAAAGCCACGGATATAATCTGTCCGTTGCTCTTTAATGTTGCGAAATCGTGGCATATAAACACCGGTTGGTCTTCGGCCTGAATAATACTGATCATCGAACCCTTCTACTTTCGCACTAGCACCAGCCTGCTTATGATGATCCATTAAGTTTCTGCCAACCTGATCACTGCCATTTCCCAACCCATTGGGAAAACGGCCACTGGTTGAGTTTAATAAGATGAATGCGGTAGCCAATGTTGCTGCATTAAGAAAAATAATTTTTGAATAGAACTCCATCACCTCATTGGTTGAGGTATCAATTAATTCAACTCCGATGGCTTTCTCCAATTTCTCATCATAGATTACTTTATTGACCAGCGAATTTGGGCGTAGCGTAAGATTGCCCGTAGCAAAAGCTGCAGGTAGCGTGCTTGCATTAGTACTGAAGTATGCTCCGTAAGGACATCCTCTATGGCAAAGATCACGGTACAAACATTGGCCGCGGCCTATTACAGGTTCTGTGAGGTTGGCCGTTCTGCAAATAGTTAGTTTTCTATCCGAAAACTTTTCTTCTACTTTCGTTTTGAAATCTTTCTCTACACAATTCATTTCCATGGGAGGCTGAAATTTTCCATCGGGCACATGCGGGATATTTTCTGCCTTTCCACTCACTCCGATGAATGACTCCACGTAATCATACCATGGCGCTAAATCTTTATATTGGATCGGCCAATCGACTCCATGTCCATCTTTTTTGTTGGCTTCAAAGTCAAGATCACCCCAACGCCAAGAAAGCCTTCCCCAAAGTAGAGACCGGCCACCCACCACATCGCCCCGTATCCAATCATAACGCTTAATTTCATGATAAGGATTTTCCAAATCGTTGATATAGAATTGCTTATTATCGGCACGAAATGAATAGTGGCGAGTTTGTATAAAACTTTTTCGTTTGTCTTCTTCGGTCAGAAGTCCGCAATGCGACATCGCCCAAATGTCTTTAGTGGCTGTGTCATAATGCGGATGCTCCACCGGTTTTCCTCTTTCCAACATTAGCACTTTTAATCCCTTTTCACAGAGTTCCTTTGCAGCCCATCCACCACTAATGCCAGAACCGACCACAATAGCATCGAATGTATTTCCTTCCTTCGCTTTGGTATTCAAATTCATACTCCTTGCTTTCTAGTTCAAAATAAGAATAAGTCACTTAACAGCGTACAATTAGTTTATTTATGGTAAATCAAACCGATAATGTCAGTAGTTCCTGTATTTTTCTATGGCATTTCCTCCAGACTATCCAAAATACCATGTTGATCTATTTCATATAAATAATAGCCTGTCATTTCAATCAGATGTGGAATTGAGGTAAGATCCCTTCCCCACCATTGTTGTTGGGCCAATACTTTTCTGCATATGCTCTCCATTCCTGATTTTGAATAGCCCCCCTCCTCCCAAAGTTTATGCATAAAGCTAATTATCTCCTCGCTATCCTTTAATGGAATCTCCTCTCCTCCCCTCAGACCACGATAAAAGAAAATCAATGAAGCAAATGCAAATGCAAAACGAGGTGATAATAAACTACTCTTATCTAACTGCGTCAATAAAGAAGGCAATACGCGTGCATTAAATTTTGAAAAGCTATTAAGGCTTATCGCAATCAATTGGTGATCAATAGCCGGATTGCGAAAGCGATTAATGACTTCTTCAGCAAAGTGCTCCAACTCCGGAAGATCACCCGGTATTTGAGGCATGATGTCATCATAGATTATCCGCTTGATGTATAGGCCTACGATGGGATGCTCGATGGCCTCGCGAACGGTATTCAAGCCGGCCAAATACCCTACACATGCCATGCAGGTATGCGCTCCATTCAGAATACGAACTTTACGCAACTGATATGGCTTTAAGTCGTGGGTATAAATAATGTTGAGTCCCGCCTTTTTAAATGGTAATACTTCTTCAATCCACCTGGGGCCTTCAATTACCCATAAATGAAACCATTCAGCTTCCACGACTAATTCATCGATGTAGCCAAGTTCGGCAAACACCGTCTCTTTCGGTTTTTTAGGAAATCCCGACACGATGCGATCTACCAGCGTGTTGCAAAATGTTACATGAGCATTTAACCACGTGCTGAACTCTACTGGAAATGACCAGAGCTCTGCATACTGAAGTATGCACGATTTTAATTCAGCACCATTTTGAGGGATTAGTTCTGTTGGCAAAACCAACAAGCTATTGTCAAGCTTGTGCTGAAATCGCTTAAAAAGTAATTGAGTTAGTTTGCCTGGAAAAGTTGATGCTACGGCTTCAAGAGTGACATCCTGAGATGAAAACTTAACTCCTGCTTCAGTGGTATTTGAAATGATAAACCGTAGATCAGGGTTAGTGGCTTCATTTAAAAAAGCTTCGAAGTCGTGATAAGGATTTACAACCCGCTGAATGACATCCACTTTAAATTGCTGACTAACAAACTCTTTCTTTCGAATCCCTTTGACGATAACCGTGAATACGCCTTCCTGATTTTCAATTGTATTGCTATTGGAAATACTTTGTACCACACAAACTCCGGCATCGAGTCCAACTTTTTGGTTCATCTCCTGCACCATCCAATCGGCAAAGCCTCTTAGAAAATTGCCTGTTCCGAATTGAATAATTTTTACCGGGTATTGATTTCTGGCTAATTCGTGAACATGCTTACGAACGGGTATCTCAGCTTGCATAAACGCTTTTTATAAAATTAAGACTCCAGGAACATAAACTAACCCTTACACCATTAGGGGAATTACTATTAATTTTCGTCATTAAAGTACTTGCAATTACTATTAATTTGTTTCAAATCGATACTTTAAATTTTTCCATGGTCAACCTCGAACTAAGTCCCTCGGATCTCTCGCGCAAACTTCTACGTTTCTGGCAACTTTCGGCAGAGAAAATTAACCTTATTGAAAAAAATTATGATGTGAGTAAAGGATCTCCGGTATTCACCATGGATGGAAGGTACTCCACCCGCGGCTGGACCGAATGGACACAAGGATTCCAATACGGGTCTGGAATTTTACAATTTGACGCAACCGGTGAAAAAAGTTTCTTAGAATCAGCAAAACGAAAAACCGTTGAGGTGATGGCTCCGCATGTGAGTCACATCGGGGTGCATGATCACGGCTTCAATAATGTGAGCACCTACGGCAATCTTCTTCGCCTCATGAACGAAGGAAAAATACCAATCAATGAGTGGGAAAAGAATTTCTATGAATTAGCATTAAAGATTTCCGGAGCGGTGCAAGCAAGCCGCTGGACAGCTATTAAAAATGGAGGCTTTATTCATTCCTTCAATGGGGCTCACTCGCTATTCGTTGATACCATCCGATCATGCCGGGCACTTGTCGTCAGTCATAGTTTAGGTCATGTGTTTCAGGCGGAAGGCGATGTGAAAATTAATTTATTGGAAAGGGCAATGCAACACATTCGTGCCACAGCCGAATATTCTGTTTACTATGGAGAAGGTCGCGACTCCTATGATATGTGGGGAAGAACTGCACACGAAAGTGTTTTCAATGTGAAAGATGGAAACTTCCGTTGCCCGAATTCACAGCAAGGCTACACCGGTTTCACCACATGGACGAGAGGCCTTGCCTGGGCCATGTGTGGATTTGCCGAAGAGTTAGAATGGCTCGATACGGTAGATGAAAAAGACTTGAACGATTTAGGAGGTAAAGAAAACCTCTCCTCTTTTATGGTGAAGGCTGCGAAAGCAACTTGCGATTTCTATATTTCAAATACACCAGTGGATGGTATTCCCTACTGGGATACCGGTGCTCCGAACCTGTACAAATTGGGAGACTATTTAAATAAACCTGCAGATCCTTATAATGAACATGAACCTGTGGATAGTTCGGCAGCAGCAATTGCAGCTCAAGGATTGTTAAGACTAGGCAAATACCTTCACGATAGAAATGACCAAAGTGGTAAGCAGTATTGGCAAGCCGGACTCACCGTAATAAACACTCTTTTGGATGAACCTTATCTGAGCACTAATCCATCGCATGAAGGCTTGCTGCTTCATTCCATCTATCACCGGCCAAACGGTTGGGACTTTATTCCAAAGAGAAGTAAAATCCCTAACGGTGAATCAAGTATGTGGGGCGACTATCATATTCGTGAAGTGTGCCTCTATCTCCATCGCATCATTCAAAAAGAAAAATATTATACATTCTTTAACTGTGTGCAATGAGAGCAAAGCCACTAACCGACCTGTCTCAGTTGTGCGTTCACACCATCACTACAAAACCGTGGAGCATTGAAACGGCTGCACAAAAATTTTCTGCTGCTGGTGTAAAGGGAATCACCGTATGGCGCGATGCGTTGCATGGAAGAAACATAAAGCAAACCGGCCAACTCTTGCGTGATTCTGGTTTGAACATTGTATCACTTTGTCGTGGCGGATTTTTTCCATCCATCGATGCAGCTAAAAGAAAAACAGCGATCGATGATAATAGAAAAGCCATTGAGGAGGCTGCAGAGCTGGGAGCACCGATGGTTGTTTTGGTTTGTGGTGCTGAGGCCAATCAATCCTTGGAAGATTCACGAAAACAAATACAGGATGGTATCGAAGCGGTTCTACCTGAAGCAAAAAGTGCGGGTGTTAAATTGGCGATCGAACCATTACATCCTATGTATGCTGACACGCGTTCTGCCATCAATACGCTGGCACAAGCCAATGATATGGCTGTCAATATAAATTCATCTTATGTTGGAGTAGCAGTGGATGTGTATCATCTCTGGTGGGACCCAACTCTGGAACAAGAAATAAAACGGTGTGGAAAAAATAATCATCTCTTCGCATTTCATATTTGCGATTGGAATGTGCCGACCACCGATTTTTTGAATGATCGTGGCTTGATGGGAGAAGGTTGTATCCCTGTGAAAAAAATGAGAGGCTGGGTAGAGGAAACCGGGTTTAATGGTTTCTATGAAGTGGAAATATTTTCTAACAAATTCTGGAGTCAAGATCAATCTCAATTTTTAAATAATATTATCAAGGATTATAAAGAAAACTCGTAAGATCATGCAAGTACACAAAGTAGGAATCATCATGAACGGTGTAACAGGCCGGATGGGAACCAACCAACACCTGTTACGATCCATTGCTGAAATCATGAAGCAAGGTGGCGTAAAAGTCAATGCTGGTGAAACGATCATGCCTGATCCGATATTAGTAGGTCGTGATGTGAATAAACTTGAAAAACTTTGTGCACTATCAGGAGTTAAAAAGATGACTACCAACCTGGATGAAGCATTGGCTGATCCGAATAACATTATCTATTTCGATTCGCAAACAACGGGAAGACGTGCTGATGCTGTGCGTAAAGCCGTAAAAGCCGGCAAGCATATCTATTGTGAAAAACCGATTGCTGTGGACACAAAGACTGCATTGGAACTTCATAAAATCTGCACCGATGCGAAACTTAAAAACGGAGTGGTTCAGGATAAACTGTGGCTGCCGGGCATTATGAAATTAAAACGTTTAATCCAACAAGGCTTCTTCGGAGAAATTCTTTCCATAAGAGGTGAGTTTGGATACTGGGTGTTTGAAGGCGACAACATTCCTGCTCAACGTCCTTCCTGGAATTACAGAAAAGAAGATGATGGCGGAATCATTGTCGACATGCTTTGTCATTGGCGCTATGTACTCGACAATGTTTTTGGAAAAGTAAAAGCCGTATCGTGTCTCGGTGCAACGCATATTCCGCAGCGAATTGATGAACAGGGCAAGCAATACAAATGTACAGCCGATGATTCCGCCTATGCTACCTTTGAATTGGAAGGTGGAGTGATCGCTCACTTTAATTCATCGTGGTCAGTGCGCGTGAGACGCGATGATTTGCTCACGCTTCAAGTGGATGGAACAAAGGGTTCAGCTGTTGCCGGCTTACGTGAATGTTATATCCAACATTATGGCAACACACCAAAGCCCGTTTGGAATCCGGATATCGCTCAACCGATTAATTTCTTTGAAGGCTGGTCGAAAGTTCCGGAGCAGGAACAGTATGATAACGCGTTCAAAGCACAATGGGAATTATTTCTAAAGCATGTTGTAAAAGATGAACCATTTCCATGGGATTTACGCGATGGCGCTCGTGGCGTACAGTTAGCTGAGAAAGGAATTGAAAGCTGGAGAAAACGTTGCTGGGTCGATGTGCCTGCTCTTTGAAAAGTAGACAGTAGGCAAGGTGGCAGTATGAGCTCATGATTCATGATGACAAGTAGAATTAGTATTAAAAATATCAAATGAAAAAAGTTGCCTTGATTACCGGAGGAAGCCGGGGTATTGGATTTGGGATTGCATGTCATCTTGCAAAAAATGGTTTTGATATTGCGATCAATGGGGTTAGAGAAGAATCGGCTGTTCAGGATGCTATAAAAACATTAGAAGATGTAGGCGCTCATGTGATCTATTGCCAGGGAAGTATTGCTTCTTCACCGGATCGAAAAAAAATAATTCAACAAGTCAAAGATCATTTTGGAAGACTGAATGTGTTGGTGAACAATGCCGGCATCGCACCAAAAGAAAGACGCGATGTGCTTGAAACTACGGAAGAGAGTTTTGATGATGTCGTTTCAACCAATCTAAAAGGAAATTATTTCCTAACTCAACGGGCAGCAAATTGGATGATTGAGCAGAAACATTCTGACCTAACATTTAAAGGCTGCATCATTAATGTATCATCCATTTCGGCCACAGTAGCTTCTGTTAACAGAGGCGAATATTGTATTTCAAAAGCAGGACTGAGTATGTCTACTCAATTATTCGCTGTACGATTGGGCGAGTATAATATTCCTGTTTACGAGGTGCGTCCGGGCATCATCAGCACCGATATGACATCGGGTGTAAAAGCTAAATATGATAAGTTAATTGAAGATGGCCTGACCGTTCAAAAACGGTGGGGATTTCCTGATGACGTTGGAAGTGTTGTTGCCTCGCTGGCTACAGGAAATTTTCCTTACTCAACTGGCCAGGTGATCATGGTGGATGGCGGGCTCACTATTCCGAGATTATAAATTCTGTTTGATACCTTTGCAGAAGTTTAAAATACTAATGAATTAACCATAAAGAATCGTTTATGCATTTGATGGAACAAACCATGAGGTGGTTCGGGCCGAAAGACCCGGTAAGCTTATCAGATATTCGGCAGGCAGGATGCACAGGCGTGGTCACCGCTTTACACCATATTCCTGTAGGAGATATCTGGACAGTAGAAGAAATTAACATCCGCAAAAAACAAGTGGAAGATGCCGGCCTCACCTGGACTGTAATCGAAAGTTTACCTGTTCATGAACACATCAAAAAACAATCCGGTGACTTCAAGCAATGGATTGAGAATTATAAAATCAGTTTAAAAAATGTAGCTACCTGCGGATTGAAAGTAGTAACGTATAATTTTATGCCCATCCTGGATTGGATGCGGACAGATCCTCGATATACAATGCCCGATGGAAGTAAAGCACTTCGTTTTGAAAAATCAGCATTCGTTGCTTTCGATCTTTTTCTGCTGAAGCGCCCAGGTGCAGAAAAGGAGTATACCGCAGACGAAATAACGAAAGCAAAAAGTCGCTTCGAGAGCATGACAGCCATTGAAAAAGAAACGCTTTTTAATAATGCATTACTGGGATTACCTGGAAGCGAAGAACGATTCACCGAAGAACAAATCCTCACGGCACTAAAGACCTACGCGCACATCGATGCGAAAAAATTAAAGGAGCACCTGTTTTATTTCTTACAACAAATAGTCCCTGCTGCGGAATCGCTCGGGCTTAAATTAGCCATACATCCAGACGATCCTCCATATCCCATCCTTGGACTTCCACGGGTGGTGAGCACCGAACAAGATGCAAAGGAATTATTAGCAGCTGCTCCTTCCGTTGCCAACGGACTTTGCTTCTGCACCGGATCATACGGAGTTCGGTCCACCAATGATTTACCTGGCATGGTAAACCGCTTAGGTGATCACATTCATTTCTTACATTTACGAAACACAAGACGCGATGCAGAAGGAAATTTCTATGAAGCCGATCATCTTGATGGTGATACCGATATGCCTGCGGTAGTTCGTGAGATTATTTTGTTGATGAAACGCACAGGACAATCCATTCCAATGAGACCTGATCATGGACATCAGATGTTGGATGATCTCACTAAAAAAACATTGCCGGGATATACTGCTATTGGAAGATTAAGAGGCCTTGCCGAGTTGCGTGGTTTGGAGCTGGGGATAGCCACGTATTTAAAATAGAAATTAGATGGTTAGCCACAGATTCACTGATTTAAAATAATCAGTGAATCTGTGGCTTAAATTTTCTCACTTAAAATACAGGCTGGCATAATCCAGAAAGATTGGCCAATTAGTACCAGCTATATAGCCGCCACTATGCTGCCGAAAGGCGACTTCACCATCTATTAGTCCAGTCTCCACACTTGGAAACTCAGTCGTGCCTAAATCTTTTTAGCAATTTTTAAACAGATTCAAAATGAGCATATTCTAAACATTTCTCTCTGTTCTGTAATGTTAAGAAAATGGAGTCATTTGCTTTGATTTCAAAAATATTTAACGCCAGAGTAACAAAAAGACTCAACGATACCTAATTAACACTAAATCATTGTGTCTTAACATTCAGATTGTTTACATTCATAATATGATTGTCAAAAATAAAAATACTTATGGCATGAAAACCTTAATATATATTTCTTTTGTTATAGGAATATTAGCATTGAATGGATGCCATTACAAAGATGGCCCGACCTGCCCAACATGTGAAAATTTCTCAGATGGTTTTGTAATAGGGTTCGATCCTTGTACAGGAGTTGGGGAACCGAATGGAGGAAGTGTTGGGTTTATTATCAATATACCATCTCAAAAAGACACTATGGTAAATTACAGCTTCCCGATTGGTTTGTATCAATTCCCTCCAGAATATTTTAAGAACTATGAACTCTATTGCATTTTTCCAGACACAGCATGGAGTGATTTCCCAATTAAAATAAAGTATCGCCATGCGAATAATAGCGAAAAGGTCTTTCCTATTTGTAGAGCGAATATAAACACATCATACTTTAATGAGTATATAAATATCCATGATGACCAAATTATAATTTTATCAATCACCAACTAAGCTTCAAAATTTCCGTGTTCTTAAAATTGAGCCTAAATACTCTTTTAGTCCTTTTTTCAATAATTACCTTATTGACGATAAGCTCTTGTGAAAATGACCAACCTGTTTGCATTAACTCCGGCATTGTAGCCGATCCTCCTTATGAGGATCCAATCTGGCATCCTTCCGGAAATATTATTGGTTTTAACCATAGACCCATCAAGGAGGTCATTTTAGATTCTCCCCTTAAAGGCTGCAAGCCATTACCTGCTGATTTTAAATACAAGGAAGACTCAGTAGGTTTTTGGTTGATTAACATGGATGGAACAATTAAAAGAAGAATTCTACCGTATAAGCTACAGACACCAGCATGGAGCCCTGACGGAAAGTGGATTGCTTTTGTCAAGAACGCACAAATATTCAAAATGCCTTTTGATGGGCAAAAATTTGATACAACTCAAATTGAGCAACTAACTACTGAGGGACGTAATTTCTTTCCCGCATGGGGGCCAGATGGAAACAAAATTTCATTTTCTCAATCAAATTGTAGCATAGGTCTACCCTGCGGAATTTGGTTCAAATCATCAACTATAAACACAAGTGAGCTAATTGGAAAATATGGAATATTTTCGACTTGGGATCCTAATTCTAATTCATTGCTATATAGTACTGTTGCACTGTCTGAATCAGGGAAAATCTTGGGCGATTCACTTTGGGTATATTCATTTGACAACAGTAAAAAACATTTTTTTAAGTTCTTTGAACTTCCTTCAAGAGATATTCAGCAAATCAAATACTCTAAAACAGGATCACATATTGGCTTCATCAGTAACTTCTCTGATGGGACTGGACTTCATCTATGTCGGATAGATTCGCAAGGAAATAACTTTAAAAAACTCATAAATGCACCGATAAACAATTTTTGCTGGTCTCCTGATGGATCTAAAATAGTATTTCAAAAAGATCAGGGAATTTTATCAAACCAGAACGATGGCACTTTGTGGATTATGAATACAGATGGCACCAATCAAAAGCAACTAACCTATAATTCTTTCGTCATTATGTCAAACTAAATAATAATGTTATGAAAAGTTTTAACCTGATTATTTTGATCCTTTTTGCTTACCAACTAGATGCTCAACAATTACTCAACCCTAATGATTACATCTTAGTATATTTCATGAAAGGTGTTGAACGCGAAAAAACAATCACGGAAAATGTGGCCAAAATATCAACTAGGTTTAAAGCGCACGAACTCAAAAACCGACTTGCAACAATGGGGCTCTCAGAAGAATACATAACCCCAAGCTCCCCAGATTTTAATGAAGCTGATACTATTAAAATATTATCAGATGGAAGTAAAATAGCCAAACTCAATCTTGCAAAACTCTTCAAGGTGAAAGTCCCTAAGGGTAAGGATAAATCGGAGATACTTAGTGACCTTAACAAAATGGAGGAGGTTTTATACGCTGAACCTTTTGTATTAGATGCTCCCAATGTTTCACCTGATGATACAGACTATAATCTACAATGGGGTTTAAAAAACAATACTAATATTGGAGCTGATATTAACGCAGAGGCTGCATGGGACATCTATACAGGTAACCCGAATAACATCATCGCGATCATAGATTATGGTATAAATCCCCATCCTGATTTTGCAAGTAAAATTATCTTCAGTGATCAAGGCTATTCAAAAGCTGGACATGGAATAAAAGTGGCTGGTGTGGCAGCAGCTATTGGCGGAAATGGTCAAGGGATTGCAGGAGTTGACTGGAATGCAAAAATTTACGCTAGAAGAATGGATCTTACAGGTGGAGACCCTTCCGTTATGTATCAAATCATAACTGGAACAGTTGATTATAGTCCCAATGTTTATGTACTAAATAACAGTTGGAGTTCAATATCGGGATATGACAATCTTGGAAACGGTATTGAGGGATTATATAATCTTACCCATAGACAAGCATTTGCATACGTGTATAAGCAAAATAGAGTAGCAATTGCAGCATCTGGGAATCATCAATTACTGCAGCCAGGTGTTGTTTCTTATCCAGGTGGATATGACAATGTCATGGCAGTTGGGGAACTAGTATTAATGATGTTATAGTGAACACTTCAGGACAAGGAAATCATCTTGATGTTGTAGCCCCAGGTGCTAACGTCCGGACAACAACAGAAGCCAGCGAGTATATTGGTGTAACAGGAACTTCATTTGCCGCACCATTTGTTTCAGGATTAGCGTCTCTGCTAAAAGGATATAATCATAATTTAGCTAATGATGATATAGTGAATATCATAAGACTTAGTGCCGATAAAGTTAATGCTATGAATGGCCAAAATTTCACTGAAGCATATGGTTATGGGCGAATAAATGCAAAAAAAGCTTTAGACTTTTTACGTGCACCATATTCTTTAAATCAATGGACTGTAAGCGGTGGCACTGTCTTTAATTCGACAGCTCAATCACAGATAAGTCTTTATTCAGCACATGCTAACTTAGCATCTGGCACATATACTGCTAAAAAGTATGAGGTAAGAAAAACTATAACGTTCCCCAAGCCTTTCTGTTCAATCACCGGTGTTTGGGGCAGGGGTGTTTTTTCAACAGGATGGAGTCCGGCTAATCCCAATTTTGGTGAAGGCTTCTGCGAAATTGTGCCTGGTACACTTACTAGCACGGGAGTTACTTTAAGAACATACGTATATGAGATATGGTCATCCTCCAATCAATATATTGGTTACTATCCCTCAACTCCGGCCAGTGTTAATTTTGCCTACACTGTTCTTGGCTTTGAGAATCCAAACTCAACCATTACAGGATCTAGTTCGTTATGTACATCTCAACAATATTCGCTACAAACAGTCCCATCGGGCTCAACGGTATCGTGGTCATCTGACAATTCCAGCGGATTGCAAATCAATTCATCCAGTGGTTATGCAACAAGTATAAACAATTTTAACGGTTACGCAACAGTTATAGCCACCTATAATGGAGGTTATTGCTCTGGTGCAGGTGTTAGTAAATCTATTTATGTAGGTCTGCCTGATGCGAGCAATTCTACATTGATTTATCCTAGTGGTCAACGAGGCGTTGATCCCGTAACCCTATGCGCTGGCTGTATATACAATTTTCAAGTTGACTTCGTTCCTGGTGCTACATCCTATACATGGGTCTTGCCATCAGGGTTCTCTTTTGTTAGTGGCCGAAATACGTCAACTCCTGGTATTAAAACATCATCGGTAGGCGGCACATATACCCTAAACTGTTCAGCAAATAACTCTTTATGTGGCTCTAGTTGGACGCATAATCTCACGATAAACGTCAGTAGCGGAGGTGGGCAGCAGCAACGAATTGCAGTTTATCCAAACCCTGCTTCAAGTAACTTGACAATCGAATCTACTGAATCAAGCTTGACAATTTCTGATGTTGGATTTGGTAAAGATCCAGGTGTAAGTTTTCCTGACAACTTTACGGCTGCGTTACTAAATTCATATAATGTTGAATTGCGCAAAGGAGAAAGTAAAGATGGAAAGATCGTACTCGATGTTAGCGACATTCAAAACGGATTATATTACCTGCATATTCAGAGAGGTGAAGAACTAATTTCAAAACAAATTTTAATCAGCAAGTAATAGATTAAAACATTTCCAAGCCACACCAATGCCATTGCCAAACTTGTTACACACAATCTAAACACTGGTATTCGTGTGTTTTTAGGACTTGCTCGAAGTCAAACAAATCTCAAAACATTTTACCTCAGCTCATTCGGCTTCACCATATCCATATCACTATAATTAAGATTCTCGCCAGCCATTCCCCAGATGAAAGAATAGTTTGATGTGCCCGCACCACTATGAATTGACCATGGCGGTGAAATGACTGCCTGATTATTTTGCACCCAAATGTGCCTCGTTTCATTGGGCTCTCCCATGAAATGACAGACTGTGTTTCCTTCCGGGATATTAAAATAGAAATAGGCTTCCATCCTTCGATCATGTGTGTGCGGTGGCATGGTATTCCAGATGCTTCCAGACTTTAATTCAGTAAGGCCCATTTGCAATTGACATGTTTGCACATGGGGATGAACGATGAGCTTGCGAATGACTCTGCTATTCGCATTGTTCGAGCCACCCAGTTCAACAATCTCGGCTTCATCTAAACTAACTTTCTTTGTTGGATAAGATGCGTGGGCCGGAGCTGAATTAAAATAAAAAAGTGCAGCACCACCGGCCTGACTTGAAAATGAAACATTCTCAAGACCTCTACCAATATAAAGTGCTTCTCTGTTTTGGAGTATGTAACTTTTTCCATCGACCTTCACTTCCCCTGCATCTCCTACATTGACAATACCCATCTCTCTTCGCTCGAGAAAATAAGACGACTTCAGCGAATCAAACGTTTCGAGTTTCACTTCACCACCCATCGGTTTAACACCACCAATGATGAGTCGATCATAGTGTGAGTACACCACTTGAATGGTATTATCTATAAACAAATCTTCAATCAGAAATTGCTGTCTGAGTTTAGAGGTATCATAACCCTTAAAGTCCTGAGGGTTTGTAGCGAATCGTATTGAACTTTGTAATGTCATATCAGGAGCAAGTTTACTTTATTGATAATTTCTCACACCATCTCCACCATTGCCTTGATCACTCCGTTAGCAGGATTTAGCCATGATGCAAACTGATCCTTCACCTGATCAAATCCAACCCTGTGAGTGATGTAATTGGTAGGATTTATCGATCCGTTTTTAATTGAACTGATCACATGATCAAAATCTTCACGCGTTGCATTTCGGCTGCTCATGAGCGTTGCTTCGCGTTTATGAAATTCCGGGTGACTGAAACTGATCATCTCTTTCTGCAATCCAATCAGAACATATCGACCACCATGGGCCATAAAATTGAATGCGCCATTAATTGCTCCCCGACTTCCCGTTGCGTCAATCACTACCGTGGGCATATTACCGTCTGTGATCTCTTTCAATTGTTCTACAACATCGGAGTTGGATCCATTAATCGTGAATGGAACGCCTAAATTTTGTTTACAGAATTGTAAGCGTGAATCAACCAGATCTAATGCAATCACCTGGCCTCCGGCAATTCGGGCAAACTCCATCGTACCTAATCCAATGGGACCAGCGCCCACCACTAATACAAATTCACCTTCTTTAATTCCGGCTCTTCTAACGCCATGTGCTCCAATGGCCAGTGGTTCAATCAAAGCAAGCGAATCAAGATCTAAACCATCTCCATGAACCAATGAGTAGGAAGGCACCGACAGATACTCTACCATTCCTCCATCAATATGAACTCCGGAAACTTTAAGACTTACACAACAGTTTGGTCTTCTGTTCCGGCAAGCAATGCAAGTTCCACAATTGAAGTATGGAATAAACGCAACGATTTCATGTTGCTTGAAATCATCCCTTCCATCAACCTCTACCAACTCGGCAGCCAGTTCATGACCAAGAATCCTGGGATAATTAAAATAGGGTTGGGTTCCCTCAAAGGCATGAAGATCAGTACCACAAATACCGATGCGTTTTATTTTCAGAATAGCATGATCCCTGGTGAGTGACGGTCGTTCCGATTCTCCATACTCAAAGTTTCCGGGTGAGATGCATGTTAACTTTTTCACGTAAGACAATACAGATTTCAGAAGACTACTTTTTTTGTTTGGCCAACTCCAACGCCTTTGTGGTCGTGTAGTATTTGGCCAGCATGTTGGGCACTTCCCAATCCGGTATGTTATGATTGTTCAGATACTCCAGAAATTTTTCCATCACACGACCAAAATGTGCTTCGTGTCCTTCTTTATATGAATCCGGAACGATCACTTCCCAACTCGATTCAAGTTTCTTCAATTCAACACCCGGATATTTAGTTTGAACTGGTTTCAAATTATCCATCAAAGTCGTTTCAAACTGAGCGTCATGAGTAAGAGGTTCAATGTAAAGAACCGGCTTATATTGTTGCTCTGCTCCTTGTTTGATAATCAGGTTGACTTTTGTCCCACGCATGATGGAGTAATGAGTGTCACCTGCTCCTTCCGGAGCTTTGTAATTCCAAATGACAGAAACTTTAGCGTGTACGTTTTTCAATTTATAATTAATCTCCCCATTGGAATAGATTTTAAGAACAGTGTCGTTGACCACGTTCTCTTTTAAATATTCAGGAAACGCATCAAGTTTAGTGATGGCCTTGAATTCACTCAACGTCATTTCAGTAGTTGTTCTTTTGGCATTGATCAACTCAACATCATGGGTATAATCCAAAACCTGGTCTGGAAAACATTCCCATTGCACGAGATCAACAAGATGGGTTGTTACATCAACAATTCCTTCGCCTTGCTGAGCCACATCCATAAACCACGCTGGACGTGTGAGAATGCTGCCGGAAACATACTTATAAAAGTGATGAACGCTTTCTTTGGTTACCGATGGATTATCCGGTGTTCCATCTTGTAAAACTCCGAACACATCCGGCAACATCGAAAATTCCTTTTGAAGCATCGTGGTGATTTCAAAGCGTTCGGTCATAATATCATACAAGAGCAGATTGTTCAGCTTCGCAGTTTCAAAAGCGCTTTTTAAAACTTCAAAGTCTTCTGCTTTGATAATCATGGGCTTGTCGGCCAACACATTAAAGCCAGCCTGCAATGATTTGGAAATATATTCTGCCTTCTTCTTATTGTTTCCCGAAAGGACAACCACGTTTCCAGCCTTTTGGTTGATCATTTCTTCAAAGAAATCATCGCCATAATGAACTTCTTCCTTCCAGTGTGTAGGGTTCTCAGCCCGTGTGTTAAATGCATCTATTCGTTTCAAATGAAATTCTACATCGGTTCCTTCAGGTGCATAAACATGAACTACCGAATCCACATTGTCATACATCGATTTCTGCACTAGGGCAGCATGAAAATGTCCTGGATCGACCGTGATCAAACGAACAGCCTTGTCTGATTCTTTATTTTCTGTAGGACTTGAACAAGACATAACTAAAGCAAGAAAAGAGAGTGTGTAAATTGTTTTCATCAATATAATTAACGTGTTATCCTAAGGTTGTTTATTATACAGCTCGTTGAGTGATCCTTATTTCACATTCAGTACATAAGGTTTCCTTTGAGGTCTGCTCGGCATTTTGTTTGCCTCTTCATCATTCTTAAATTTTTCTATGGTTGGATCCCAATACACTTTACGATCCAGTTTCATTACAATATGATGCACGAGACACGTAGAGCAAGAACGATGAGCCTCTTCAACAGGCGCAATATTTGGTTTTTTATCACGAATACTTTCCAGCCAGTTGGCATGATGATCATTACTCACCATAAAATGAAATTCATTCGGACCGATCACAGACTTAAGTATTTTAGGATCGCTGGCGTCTAATGGCTTTGAGCCATCAGAGTTAGTTACCGGATCACTGGATGTTGCCGAATACTTACCGCGGGTTACAAAGATCCAACCTTCGGTGCCTTCATATTTTATTCCGTTGGGTAGTTCGTTACTGACTACCATCTTCACTCCATTCGCATACATGGCTTCTGTTTTGAAAACACCATGCACATCCCACAATCCGCTCTTCGGAAATTCGGCATGCCCCCAAACTTCGATCGGACCAGAACGCTCCATGCCCATTCCCCAATGAGCAGAATCAATATGATGAGAGCCCCAGCCCGTGATCATACCTGCACCAAATTGTTCGCAACGCAACCAACCCGGACGATCATAATCTGCTTGCGGATGAACTCTTTTTTCTGTGTAATACACTTCTGGTGTTGCCCCCAACCACATGTCGTAGTTAAGATTTTTTGGTATCGGCATTTCAGGTTCTTCATTACCGGAAGGATCTCCCGGCAATCCTACATACACCGTTTTCAATTGACCGATGCGACCATTGCGCACTAACTCAGCAGCCACCCTAAACTGCTCCCACGATCTTTGCTGACTTCCTATTTGAAAGACAACTCCGCTTTTCTGAACATAGTCACTTACAATTCTTCCTTCTAAAATCGTAAGTGATGCCGGCTTCTGCATATAAATATGTTTGCCTTCCATGGCAGCCGCGATAGCGATCATGGCATGTGTGTGATCTGGAGTGCTGATCAATACGGCATCAATATCTTTGTTCTTCACTAACTCTTTATAATCATGATACACTTTCACACCATCGAAAGGTTTTCCGTTTTTTTTGGTGTAATATTCATTCACTAGTTTTTTTCCATCTTCGGCTCTTTTGGTATCCACATCACAAACAGCCATTACTTGTGCGTAATCATGTTTCCAAACACCGGGTAAATCATGACCCCGCGAAATGCGACCATAGCCAATAGCACCAATATTAATACGATTGCTCGGTGCTTTTTTTCCAAACACTGAAGCGGGCACAATAGTAGGAAACCCACTGACAAAAAAAGAAGTACCTACCGCTCCTTTCAACGATTTTTCTATAAACGACCTTCTTGATAAACCTGATTTTGATTTCATACTTGTTTGGTTTTGTTATTGGCCCAATGGTAAATACATCTTCATCTTATCAATATTGCACCGCATCGTCCTTCGACTTTGAATATGCTTTTTTATGGTCTTTTGATTTTGTCTGGCTTGCTACAAATTTTATTCCCTGAAAAACATGCTGAATAAAAATAGGATCTTCGTAATCTTTCTTGTCGTGACCCAATGCTGTTATCCAGATCGTGCCACCATCAAATTGCTGATACCACACCGCGGGATAAAGTAATGAAAATACTCCGGCACTAGTCGCTATCTTTTCTTTCTCAGTATCCTCCAGCGAGCTCAAGTCATGCGCCATAACAGTGCGAATGCCAGGATACATTTCTTTTTGAAAATAACATTCATCTTCCTTCTCCCAAACTTTGGGTAAACCTGCCACGGATGGGTGACCCGGGTCGATGACACTGATTTTATATTTTTGAAATTTAGGATGCCAGGCGAACGTTCCTCCCAACATCATTTTAAACCACGCCCAATTGCGCTCGGTGCCAACAACAGAATGTATTCCTACAAAGCCTCCGCCTGCTTCAATAAAATGCCTGAATGCCAGGCGTTGTACATCGGTATCAAATACATCGTTGTTAGTGCTGGTGAAAACCAGCAAGGAATATTGTTTAAGATTATCCTCGGTAAATACAGACGCATTATCCGATACATCGATCTTAAAACCATATTGCTTGCTAAGCTTTTGAATACTATTTACAGCATACGGAATATTTTCATGTACATATCCTTTTCCGTTTTTGGTATACACCAACACCTTTATTTTTTTCCAATGAGCGCATCTATCATTTGCCTGCGCGGTAAATACAACAAGAGTGAATAGGGTTATAAAAAAGAGTATTTTCATTTCATTATATTTCAACAAGATCGCCCTTCTATTATCAGGAGGTTAATTTAAACAGACTTTCGATCCTTTGATAACCATTGATGGAGTATTCCCCAAAGTTCATCAGGTCGCAAACAGATACATACACGCAGCAAGAAGACATGGACATCATTTTACAGGTAAATTACCATGAAGGGAGATTAGTCATTTTTTTACTCTTTCATTGAGTTTTTTAAATGCTGATACCTAGTCGTGAATTTCCGACTTCTATTTCAAGTGATAATATTGTTTGAGTTCTTTAAATACGGTTACCAACTCTTCGTTTTCCTTCAAAAGGTTTTTTATAACAACCTGTTCGCAAACAGATGCTTCGTTGGCAATATACTTATCCATTAAAGAATACACCTCATTACTCACCCCTTTCATTCAGTAATTATTTCATTCAAATCAGCTGGTACGGACAGATTTGCATTCTTACCCAGGCAGAACCTGACATCTACCTTATTGATTTATGAAATGCAACAATCCCTGACAACAGCCCGCTGGCGAATTTGCCATACCAAAACAGATATAGACAGCGCTATAGTTTCGAAGTTTAACTGATACAAAATCGGCTTCACATGTCCATTTGATCCTGATAAAGGCAATTTCATTGCTCCTTCGGAAATATTCCTATATCCACTTGCAAAACCTATAAACTGTTTTACTAACTTAAACCGTAAATTTATTTTTATGGATTCATCAAATAACAAAGAAGGTAAGGGAGCTATCAACTATAAATTTCGTGACGTTAAGGTACATTCGTCAAATGAATGGATGGCCGATGCGACCAAGAAATACCGGAAGGTTTTCGATCGGTACGAAACAACTTATATGCGTGCAGAGTTCTCCTTTTACAACAAGCTATTTGATGAAAGTGACTGGGAAGCTTCCATGCGTCTGAAATGTTTTTACATCAACGGAAGTAATAAAAATGAACTCTGTGATCTGGAGGCAAAGAGAACCATCACAAAAGATGAAAATATCATTTTCGTTCGTCAATCGTGGGGAAATGCCACTGTTGGCTCTTACTGGTTTCGCGGAGATTACGTATGGGAAGGTTACATTGATGATGTGAAAGTAGGAGAAGGTAAATTCTATATTGAAGACATTGGTCAGGCCAAAGAAGGTGAAAATCTTTTCTTTGAAATCGAATCCATCAAACTATTTGAAGGTGATGGTGTAGCTTCTACGATAGCTGACAAAAAATATCTAAAAAAATTCATTCAAAAAGAAACCCGATACATCTGGTGCGAGCTGAAGATCAGAAACAAGACACCCAAGGATTATTTCTCGGAAATTTTTTTCAACTTCTATGATGAAGCTAGTCGACTTAAAGGAGGACCATCTCAATTGACCTATATAGCCGCTAACACCAGCGGACAAACCTATACCATTTATTCAGGCTGGGGTGGCGACACACCTGGACGCTGGAGCCATGATAATTATTCGTTGGAAGTGGTGTTTATGGACAACCTGATTGCGACAGCACCTTTCACAGTAGGCGAAACACAGGAAGAAGGTAATGTACGCTTGATCACAGGCTCAGGGCATATGATTAAACAACCAGCGGCACAAAACAATACAGAAAAAAATCCTGATGATCTTCTATTCGAAAGTCTTGCTGAATTAAATGCACTCACCGGTTTAACAAATATCAAAAACGAAGTGAATGAGATGGTCCAACTTGTACGCTTCTACCAGGAAACCGGAAAAGATGTGCTCAACAAATTCTCATTACACACGGTGTTCACCGGGAATCCCGGCACAGGAAAAACAACGGTAGCCCGAATACTCGCTAAAATTTATAAAGGCTTAGGGATTCTTGAAAAAGGTCATCTCGTTGAAATAGACCGCGAGGGCTTAGTTGCCGGCTACGTAGGCCAAACGGCTATAAAGACTGGAGAAAAAATCAATGAGGCCATGGGTGGAGTTTTATTCATTGATGAAGCTTATTCGTTGGCCAGTGGAAAAGGTGCGCAATTTGATTTTGGTGGTGAATCTGTACAAATCATTTTAAAACGGATGGAAGATATGCGGGGAAAGTTTGGTGTGATCGTGGCCGGATATACGGATAACATGCAGGAGTTTATTCAGTCAAACCCCGGTTTAAAATCGCGCTTCGATAAATATTTTATTTTCGATGACTACTCTGTGGATGAAATGTTTACCATCGCCATGGGGATATTTAGTACGGAAGGTGTAAAACCAGAAAACGCAGCAGCTACGCATCTGAAAAATTATTTTGCTTTTTTACATGAGAATAAAGACAAACATTTTGGCAACGCACGCACAGTGCGCCAGGTGGTTGGCGAAAGTGTGAAGAACCAAAACCTGCGCCTGGCAGCCATGAAAAAAGAAGCGCGCACTCCTCAACTGATGGAAACGATCATTCTCGATGATGTAAAAGAATTTGAAATTAAAGAGACTAATTCAAGAAGAAGTACGCTGGGCTTCCACATTGGTGGGAATCAAACATCATAACTGGTTAAAACAAAGCTCATGTATTCCTTAAAAATCGGTTTATTCGCCATCGGCCTCGATACTTACTGGCCACAGTTTATAGGATTAAAAGAACGACTTGAAGGCTATTTAAAGGTGGTGGAAGATAATCTTTCCACCATTCATCCGGATATTGTCAATGCAGGGTTGGTCGATACAATAGACAAAGCATTTCTTGCTGGTAGCAAATTTAAAACAGAAGATGTTGACATTATCTTTTTGTATGTGACTACCTATGCACTTTCGTCTACGGTATTGCCCGTGGTGCAGCGAGCCAAAGTGCCTGTGATAATTTTAAATTTATCTCCCGAAGCAGCCATCGATTATGCATCGTTCAATGCGCTGGCAGACCGCACTAAAATGACCGGTGAATGGCTCGCCCACTGTTCTCCTTGCCCTGTACCTGAAATTGCTAACGTATTTAAACGTGTCGGAATAAAATTTCATCAGATCACTGGCATGCTTCATGATGATCCGGATTGCTGGAAAGAAATTACAGAATGGGTAGAAGCTGCGAAAGTGGCAAACACCATGTTCTATAACCGCCTGGGTTGCATGGGACATTACTATAGCGGCATGCTTGATATTTATACGGATCTCACTAAACAATACGCACACTTTGGTGGACACATTGAATTGCTGGAAGTAGAAGAACTAGCTGCACTGAGGAAACAGGTGAAACAAGACGAACTAAAAGAACGGCTGAACTTATTTCATCATATATTCGATGTGCAATCTGATTGTTCTGTGGATGATCTTGAGAAGGCAGCCATCACCTCCATTGCGCTTGATCGACTGGTGAAAAAATATAAGCTGGGTTCGATGGCCTATTATTACAAAGGCACGGGTAATTTTGAAAATGAAGAAGCAATAAGTTCGATCATTCTTGGCAATTCCTTGTTGACTGCCCGCGGAATTCCTGTGGCTGGTGAATATGAAATCAAGAATGCGCAAGCCATGAAGATCATGGACAGTTTTGGTGCTGGTGGTTCGTTCACCGAATACTATGCAATGGATTTGAAAGACGATGTGGTGTTAATGGGGCACGATGGTCCTGGCCATCTTGCTATTGCCGAAGGAAAAACAAAAGTCCGACCCTTAAGTGTGTATCATGGCAAAGTGGGCAAAGGTGTTTCCGTTGAAATGAGCGTAAAGAATGGCCCTGTTACCTTGCTATCCTTGGTTGAACAAAAAGACAAATTGATGTTTCTAGTGGCTGAAGGTGAATCAGTACCCGGTCCTATTCTTGAAATTGGAAATACCAATAGCCGTTACAAATTTTCTATCGGAGCAAAACGCTTTGTAAACGATTGGAACAGTCACGGTCCTGCACATCATTGTGCCATTGGCGTTGGACATATCAGTTCAAAAATTCAAAAGCTAGGTCAACTGTTGAATATGGAGGTAGTCACCGTTTGCTAGTGTATTCACTAATCCTGGGATTCAATGAATCAAGAACAACAACTCCTCGATTGTTGAACGGGTGGACATTTCACAGTTCCATAAGAACAAAAAACACAACAGTCACCAGGTTTAGGTTTCAATAGCACGTTACATTGTTTGCAGTCATAAAAATACTGACATGCATTAGTCGGCATGATTTCCATTTTCTGATGACCACAATGAGGGCAAGTGATTACCGATTCCATTATTATTTCCATTATGTGGGTGGATTAGAATTTTTTTTATCGGTAAACCTCCTTGCGATCGTTTCCATCATCTCCGCTTGTATGCGCTGCATTTCCAGAAGGTGTTTATTCTGGTGAATAAGTAAGTGATCAATTTTTTTGTTTAGCAACTGTATCTCCAGCTCTGACTTCAAATTGATTTTATAATCATGTTCGCTACGAGTACGATCTTTTGCCTCAACCCTATTTTGGCTCATCATAATCAGAGGAGCCTGAATAGATGCCAAACAAGACAATAACAAATTGAGCAGGATAAACGGATAAGGATCGAACACTTTATCATGAAGAAGCACTACGTTCAACACAATCCAAAAGGCCATGAACGAGAAAAACGCAATGATGAATTTCCAACTACCTCCAAAGGAGGCCACCTTATCAGAAAGGCGATCTCCGAAAGTAGTCTCTTTGTCCATGATGTCTTCAATTTTTTCACTGAGTATTTTACTCTGCGAAATACTGTTGAGCACTTCCTTCTCCAGGACATCCAGCTCTCCCAATTCGTTCGTGAGGATTTCATTGAGGTAATTCTTTTCCAAATTAATGAGTTGCCCATCGGAGATAATGCTATCGGTAGTAGTGCCCGGATAATTTCTAAAGACATACTGCTGAATAGTTTGATGCAAAGCAGATAAAGGCACGGCATGTTCCGGGGAACACTCTTTGCCGGAAATCGCACACGTTAAAGTTTCCATAAGTAATGTATTTATAGATGGGCATTGACCCCATAGGAGTCGTATGTTTGTAGGGAGATCTTTCCATAAATATACAACTCCTTCATAGTCGCAAAGAAAATATTCAACGAGTAGATACCTAATTCATTTGAAAAATATTGGAAAATTTGCGACACTGCCTATTCCCTGGAATATTGTTTGAATGGACAACATTATCAGGCGACCATCGGACGAATCGATGCGATGGCTTTGGTGGCATTTCAAAAAAGGTGATGGGAAAGACTAACCAATACCAGCGCCAATCAAGCGCATCACAATACCTGCAAAAATAGGGATATCACGTTGCACACGGCACCCATTAAATCTCTGGCAGTGATTTTATGTCTGATCCTCAGAGCATTGGGATAAATCCCAATGCTTTAAAAACAGAATGGATATATGACCACGTTCCCTACTATGCAGAACAAAGTCGACAATTGGCCGCATTGAATAAGTAACATTTCCTTACCTATTCCGGTCAACTAATAGAATTATTTCCTCCGCTATAACTTGAATAGTATAGAGGCGACTTTAATTAATTTTTTTTATTCCATACATGAAGTTTTTGATATAGGTGATTCCTATACTTTTCAACCGTGCGATGGCTTCTGCGGATTTCTTGGCCAATTTCTAAACAACTTAACCCCTCACATGTAGATGCAAGCACTGCAAATTCTATTTCAGAAATAGCATCAGGGTTTATTGTTGAAGGCAGGTTTTTCTTGTTCTTACGTAGATTCATAATAAATAAATTTAGGTTTTTGAGGTTAGCGATCTGTTGATGTTCAACTCCGTGTTGACATCAGTAAAGCAAACACAATTCCTAGTGCGAGACAACGGGATTTTCCCAGTATCGTATGGGGGTATTTTTCCCGTATCGCAATACGGAGTTTTTCCCGCATCGGGTTCAAGTGTAAAATACTGTTGAATGAGTTTATGTTCTATTCGTATTGCTTGTAAGAAGCACAGTGATGTCAGCGGGTGATAGAATCGTTAGATATTTTCTCAACAAACTAAGAAAATTCACTTGTATAACTTAAGTTGTTTCACTTTCTTTCATGCCTATAAACAATTTATCAATGCATAAGAATAGCATCTACCTATTGGTTTTACTGTCACTGCTTTTAAGCTGCTCAGACGATTCTGAAATTCCTGTTGCCATTTGTCAAACAAAATATCTCGCTAAAGTGAACTACACCCAACAAAACGCTAGCCCTGTAGAAGAAACTTTCAACTATAACGATCAAAACTTCGTTTCTAAATACACAACAACCGATATTACCTGGTATAATTTTTCACTTTACTATCAGGATAAAAAACTCAACAAAGTAGATCTTGAAGCACATTCGGTTGTTAACTTCACGTTTTACATTACTTATAATGCCAATAGCATCATAGAATACATTACTAGAAAAAATTCCGAAAAAACGTTCGATTCATTGATTTTCACACACGATAATCAAGGACATGTAATAAAACGTGATACTTACGGATTATCCTCAGCCTCTCAGAAACTGGAATTCTTCAAATCAGAGAACTTTGAATACCTTGGGCAAAATGTCAAAAAATCAATTTACAAGACTTATTCCGGTGGAAATCTGATTTCAACTTATATTCAGAATTTTGAATTCGATACCAAAATTCAGCCCTACCCAAAAGAATACTATACCTTTTTGGCATACATAGGAAGATCGTTCTTTTCTACAAATAATATAACCAAACTTGATAGTTTTGATGAAAAGGGAAATATAATTAGTACTCAAACATATAATCACACTTATGACAATGAGAACTATGCCACTCAAGAGATTATTAAAAGAGAAAATAACGACATTGCAAGAACTTCAAATTTTACTCTTTCTTGCGAGCCCCCATTAAAATAATACAGTTCTTATTTAAATGCTTTATAAGTTTTTCCTGAATGAATAGGCCACTTTTAACAAGTAACGCGAATATCGGGTATCATCCTGCTTAGGCGCCACTCAACACGGACTTTTAAGTTTCAGTAAAAGTCATTTCCGGTTTTATCAAATGATGAGTAGCTTTCAACTTATGCAAACCCTTACCGACCCATACCTCATCACCAATACATCCATTAAACAACCACCTTCATCGCTCAGCGGGATGCTGAAATTTCTAGGCCCCGGCTTTATTCTTTCCGCTTCCATTGTAGGATCCGGAGAATTAATTGCTACCACCGTGCTTGGAGCTAAAGCAGGTTTTGCTGCGATATGGATCATCCTCGTCAGTTGCCTTGCTAAAGTGGCTGTGCAACTCGAGTTTGGAAGACATGCCATTCTCACCGGAGAAACTTCAGTGCAGGCATTCAATAAACTTCCGGGAATAAAGTTTGGAAAAGGAACATGGGCTGTATGGATGCTCCTAGTGATGCAATCTCTTAAGGTAATTCAAATTGGTGGAATTGTTGGTGGCACCGCAGTCGTGCTACACTTAATGTTTCCCGGTTTATCTGTTTACGTTTGGGCATTTGTAACGGCCGCTATGGGTGCCGCCTTAATCTATGATGGCCGCTATGGATTTATCGAAAAAGTATCGCTCTTCATGATTATGATGTTCACGCTCTTTACGGTTTCATCATTGGTATCTGTGCAATTCACCGAATTTGCATTTTCATTCAGTGAAATAATCAACGGTTTTCGCTTTCGCCTTACCGGTGAAGAAATTGCTGTGGCCATGGGCGCTTTTGGAATCACGGGAGTAGCCAGTGATGAAATCATCGCCTACAATTACTGGTGTCTCGAAAAAGGGTACGCGAGCTATGCCGGTGTGCCCGATGGATCTCCTGCCTGGAAGGAGCGTGCAAACGGTTGGATCAATGTGATGTATTTAGATGCAGTAGTCGCTATGATTCTCTACACGTTGATTACCATTGTTTTCTACCTATTGGGTGCCGCCATTTTACATGGCAATGAAATCATTCCGAATGGTAACGGGGTGATTGAAACATTGGCTTTGATCTACACCCAATCGCTTGGTGTCGGTGCAAAGACGATGTACCTGGTGGGCGCATTCTTTGTTCTATTTTCCAGTGTGTTTGCAACACTTGCTTACTGGACCCGTGTATTTCCAGATTTGTTCGGACAACTCGGATGGTTTGATTTTTCGGATTTGAAAAAGAGAAAGAAGCTAGTAACGATTTTAGCATTCGTTATTCCCTTTATCTGGGCATGCATCTATTGTTACATAGAGCTGCCCGTACTCATGGTATTGTCAGGAGGAATTATTGGATCGTTCATGTTGATGCTGGTTGTTTTTGCCGCCTGGCAGTTTAAATATAGCCTTATACAAAAATTACCTTCCGGCAGATTCTATAATATTATTTTCTGGATCAGTGTGGCATCTATTGCATGGGTGGCCATCTATAGTCTTGCGCAGACCTTCGGATAAAAGAATTAATCAAAATAAAATCTTGACATGAATTTTAACCTGATAAGGCTTGCCATTTTTCCTTTATTCATCTGCACCATGTTGAGTGCCCAAACGAGTAATCTCTGTCAGGGCGCCTATTACACTGAACAAGAGGGAGCACAAAAACTAGCTGTGGTGCAATCGCGTTTGAGCTTGTTATCCGACTGGACACAACATGGGGATAGCATAAAGCAAAACCTCAGAAAGGGCATGGAACTGGAGACACTACCAAAAAGAACACCATTGAATCCTAAGTTCAGAAATAAAAAAATATTGGATGGATATTCAGTAGAAGCCGTAATCTTTGAAAGTACGCCTGGCTTTTTCGTTACTGGCAATCTCTACAAACCAACCGGAAAATTTAAAAACAAATCGCTGGCCGTAATTCTATGCACACACGGTCATTACAGTGATACCGAAAGTGGTGGACGGTTTTCAAAAATTATGCAATTACGCTGCGCTGCAATTGCCAAAATGGGTGCTTTAGTTTTCTCTTTCGATATGATTGGCTATGGAGAAAGCGTGCAGTTGCAACATAAAATTGAAAAGGCATTGCAAATACAAACATGGAATAGCATGCGTGTCATCGACTTTCTCTTAACATTAAAAGAAGCCGATCCCAACCGAATTGGTGTAACTGGAGAATCCGGTGGTGGAACGCAATCGTTCATGCTCACTGCTTTGGATGACAGAATTAAAGTATCCCTTCCTGTGGTAATGGTTTCATCGCATTTCTTTGGAGGTTGCACCTGCGAAAGTGGAATGCCTGTTCATAGGATGGGAAACACTGTGTTCTCCAATATTGAAATTGCATGTGTTGCTGCGCCAAGGCCCATGCTATTAATTTCTGATGGCGATGATTGGACAAAGAATACCGAAACCGTTGAATATCCTTTTGCAAAACACGTTTATGAATTATATGACCAAGCATCGTTAGTTGAGAATGTGCATCTCACTTACGAAAAACATGACTATGGAGAAAGTAAACGATTTGCTGCATATCCATTTTTGGCCATGCATCTTGCACTCGATTTAAATAAAATTAAAGACGCCACAGGAAATATGACCGAATCTTCCAGCAAGATTCTCGAGCGAAATGAGTTGACTTATTTTACTCCCAACGAAATCAATGAATTGAAAAAAGGTATTAACATCAACAGAATCATAAAAAGTCTAAAGTAGCTCCCTAAAGAATGCCGCCATTTAGCAGATGATAAACTTTACAGTGTCCTTTCACCAATGCTTTATCTACATCAACGACATTCACGTTGGTCATTCCTAATTTTTTTAGAGCTGAGACGTAAAAGTGTTGCATCAGTTCATTGCCAACAACAGTTAACTCAACCGGCCGGTCGACTAACGCTTTAAGTTCTGTCCCGATTAATAATCCACTGAGATAAAAGTAATTCTCTTCCATCGATAAATTACCAAGCACCTGATTAGTCCTCACCAGAAATGCATTGTGCAATAAATTATTATGAACACTCTGAGTTACGCCATCTTCAAAACTCTTGAGTAAATCTCCGATCAATGCATGATTGTTCCCTTGAACTGATTTTGAAAGTATACTTTGCATCGACAAAAGGTGAAAAAATTCACCCGTCATATACGTTTTGAAATCACCCGCTCTTTGATTTATTACTGTAACGTGTTTAGAGTGTGTGCCTGGGAAAATATAAATATGTTCTGCATTAGACTTTAAATCGCAGCCGATCAGTTGAATTTCTTCACCTCTCATGACATCGTTGGAAGTCTTAGCCCCAGAAATCAACACCATTTCATGCTGAAAACACTCTGTCGTTTTTACTTTTTTTAATTCAAGATCACTGCCATCCATAGCAAATGGAAGCTCTTTATAAGGAAGCTCAACCATACCCATGTTGGATGATGCCATACCAGAAATAATCAAAGGTAAATGGAACAAGGAGTCGGTGCTCTGTTCCTGCAGTCTTGCTAGCTGATTCTCAATGAATGATTGATAAAAAGAAAATCTATTCCGTTCATCATGCCCCTCTTGTTTCCATAGCGCATAAGTTTCCGCAATACCCTGATGAGTCGTTACTTCGCTTATTACAGATTGCGTGTCAGCATTAACTGATCGCAATCGAAATGTGGAAGTTCCCCAATCACAACTTAAAAAAGTATGCATGAACAATTTTTTTTAGGACAACACTTTCTATTCAAGGTGAATAAATCAAACTTCATTAACCGTCTCCACATATTTTCTGGCTTTTTCGGAAATCTCAAGTAAATACTGATCAGATATTTTTCGGGATGTGTCTACCAACCCACCACCAATGCCGAAAGCCACTGCTCCTGCCATTTTAAAATCTTGAATATTGTTAAGGTTAACTCCACCGGTGGGCATGAGTGGAATGTGAGGAAAAGGTCCACGGAGATCTTTAATATATGCGGGTCCTATGGAGGCAGGAAAAACTTTGATAATATCACCACCATTTTTATAGGCTGCAAAAATCTCGGTGGCAGTGAACGCACCCGGAATACTAACCGCTCCGGCTTCTTTAGTGGCGTAGATAGTTTCCAAGTCAAGAGAGGGTGAAATAATAAATTGAGCGCCTGAATCAATGGCTTCCTTAGCCATCGCTGCATCCAGCACAGTGCCTGCACCTACGAATACTTCGGTATCCATGCGTGTTGCTATCTTGTTGATCGATGATAAAGCATCCGGAGAGTTAAGGGTTACTTCCAAAATTTTCACCCCTCCTTCGCACAAAGCATGGGCTATATGTAAAATGTCATCAGGCTGGGCGCCTCGTATGATGGCAATAATCTTATGATTCAGAATTCGGGAAAGCGTGGTCATTTTAAAATCTATTCATGAATATTAATCCAACGCTTTTTTGATATCGTTCAGCAAGTCATCGATGTGCTCGATGCCGATGGAAAGTCTCAATAAATTATCCGGACTTTTTGGATGATCACCTTCTACCGACATACGATGTTCAATCAAACTTTCGACACCTCCCAAACTGGTGGCATGTTTAAAAATAGAAAGGCTATTCGCAACATGCATAGCTTCCTTTCTTCCACCTTTCACCAACACCGAAAGCATGCCGCCATAGACTTCTTTCATTTGTTTTTTGGCTACTTGATGATTGACATGTGATGTTAGTCCAGGATAATACACGCGTTCAATTTTAGGATGTCCATACAGAAAATCAGCAATAACACCGGCATTTTTAGTTTGTGCATCCATCCTTATGGGTAGTGTGGCAATGCTTCTATCCAATAACCAACAATCAAATGGTGAAGGCACCGCACCACCGATGGTCTGATATTCACGAATTTTTTTTGATGCTTCATTACTTTCTCTCACAATCACGCATCCTCCAATCACATCCGAATGGCCTCCAAAATATTTGGTAGACGAATGAATAGAGTAATCCGCACCCATCGTGAGCGGTTGTATGATATAAGGAGTTGCCCAGGTGTTATCACAAGCCACAAGAACATTACTTTTTTTTGCGATCGCACAGATTTCCGCTATGTCAGCAATTTTTAAAAGAGGATTGGAAGGCGTTTCGATAAGAATCAATTTTGTTTTTTCTGTTATCGCTTTCTCTACATTGACCGGGTTGACCATATCTACCTCGGAATAAGTGATACCCCAACGCGTGTACATGTTTTTTACGAGATGAGCGATACCATGATAACAATCATCCGGAATAATCACATGAGCACCAGGCTCCATGATGGAATGGCACAAGGCCATCGCTGCAGCCATACCCGATGAAAAGGCCATCGCATCAGCACCTTTTTCAAGTGCGGTTAGTTTTGCTTCGAGCCCACTTCGGTTTGGATTCGCTAGACGCGAATAGATATAGCCCTTAGGTGCTATGTTGCCATCTTTATCGCGTTCGAAGGTGGTAGACAAGTAAATGGGGTTTGTCACCGAGCCGGCATTCAAATCTTCCAGGTGTCCGGCATGTACGGCATTGGTTTCAAAATTCATTTCCACTCTGTTTATTTAACGAAATAATATTCAAACATAAGTAAGATTTAGGTTTCAATCTAATCGAATTAAGACGTCCTGATGGAGATGAGAAAACAATAATATAAATCATTCCCCAATACATTAAAAAATCAACAAAAAAGCGCGTCATTTAAGATTAGATAATCAGTGACAAAAATAGCAAAGAAGAAAACCCCCGTCATCAGCGAAGAGCAGGCGTTGAAACATCAATCCACTAAAGCCAGCTCAGGTGATATCATTTCAGGAGATACCCCAGAAGAGGCCAGAGCGAATACCGTAAATCGGAAAATGAGAGCTAAACTGAACAGCGAGGCTGCTGCACTAAAAGATAAGTTTAAGCAACCTGGTGATAAACGAGCGATCGTTGAAAACTACCTGGCGAATTTTCCTTCTGAAGAGAAAAGACTTTTATTGAAAATTTTAAAGGAAGAGCTAAAACTTAATCCAGCCAAACTAAGCCGAGATTCTGAATTGGCAGATGGCTGGCAAGAGGGTGGTTATCCTTACAAATATTTAATGTCGAGGAAAAATTATGAGTTTCAAAAATATAATACACAGGTTGAGCTACTGAAATTACAAGCTTGGGTGAAAGAAACAGGAAGCAGAGTGATTGTACTTTTTGAAGGAAGAGATGCAGCCGGAAAAGGTGGAACGATCAAGCGAATGATGGAACATTTGAATCCACGTGGTGCCAGAGTGGTAGCCTTAGAAAAACCAACTCATGAAGAACGAGGCCAATGGTATTTTCAACGCTATGTAAAACACTTGCCGACAAACGGAGAGATTGTGCTGTTCGACCGCTCGTGGTATAACCGTGCCGGTGTAGAAAGAGTGATGAACTTTTGCACCAAGGACGAATATTTTGAATTCATGAGACAGGCTCCTGAATTTGAACGCAACCTGGTTCGTAGTGGTATCATTTTGTTTAAATTCTGGTTTTCAGTGAGCCAGGACGAACAAAGGCGAAGGTTTAAAGACAGAAAAACCCATCCCTTAAAGCAATGGAAACTTTCACCCATTGATAAAGCCTCGCTGGATAAATGGGATGAGTACACCGATGCAAAAGAAAAAATGTTTTTTCACACTGACACCTCCGATGCTCCTTGGACCGTGGTAAAATCCAATTGTAAAAAAAGGGCACGATTAAATGCCGTGCGCTATATCTTAAATAAGATTCCCTATAGTAATAAAGATGTTCAAATGATCGGCAGAGTGGATCCACTCATTGTTGGCCGCTCAAATGTTATTTATGAAAAAGGTGAGGATCATTTAATGGAAGATAAGAATTTTGGTAAGGTTAAGACCAAAAAGTAAGTACCTATTACAAATTCCCTTTGTTAATCTCATCCACCGCATAATTTGCCGCGCGAGCTGTCATGGCCATAAACGTGAGAGAGGGGTTTTGATTTCCTACTGACGTCATACACGCACCATCCGTGACAAACACATTCTTACAATTATGGAATTGATTCCATTTGTTCAGCAAGGAAGTTTTTGGATCTCGACCCATGCGCACACCGCCCATCTCGTGAATGTCCAAACCCGGTGCTTGGTTGCTATCGTGAGGAACAATGTTTTTACAACCTGCTTTGTCCAGCATCTCTTGTGCCTGCACCAAGAAGTCATTCATCACTTTCACATCGTTATCCGTGTGCTCAATAAATGTAATCAGTTGTGGAATGCCCCACGCATCTTTTTGATCTATGCTCAAACGCACATGATTGCTTTCAATCGGTACAGTTTCGCCCTGCATCATCATCGATACTTGCCATGTGCCCGGTTTGGAAACTGCTTCTTTCAATTGTGCACCAATATTTTCGCTTTGTGTGGCTGCTCGTGAAGCTGAGTAGAAGGTCATATAACCGCGCATGAAATCTTCTTCTTGTTTGCGCACGTTGCGGAATGAAGGCATCATGATCGCGGTGGGTCTGCGTCCATAATAATAGGTATCCTCGTAACCTTCAAAGGTTGAGCTCACGGTGCCACGATAATTATGAAAGGCTACAAACTTTCCAAGCAAGCCATTATCGTTGCCCAATCCATTCGGAAAGCGATTAGACGTTGAGTTCAATAAAAGTAAGTTACTATTGAGCGCAGCCGCATTCACAAAAACGATGCGCGCATAATATTCAAACACTTCTTTGGTATTGGCATCAATCACGCGCACACCAGAAGCCTTTCCTTTTTTCTCATCATAGATAATAGAGTGAACCACCGAGAACGGGCGCAAGGTCATGTTGCCTGTCTTCATCGCCCAAGGCAATGTGGAAGAATTCGAACTAAAGTACCCGCCAAACGGACAACCTCGTTCACATAATGTGCGCGCCTGACATTGTCCCCGCCCTTGTTGTTTGTGAATTTCTTGCGGCTCAGTGAGGTGCGCACATCTTCCAATCACAAAATTCCGATCTTTATAGCTTTCTTTTATTCGTTGTTGAATGTGTTTCTCCACACAATTCATTTCCCACGCTTTCATCACTTCACTGTCGGGCAATGTTTCAAGACCATCGCGATTACCACTGATGCCCACAAATTTTTCTACGTATGAATACCACGGTGCGAGATCATCATAACGAATCGGCCAGTCTACTGCAAAACCATCGCGGCCTGGCGCTTCAAATTCAAAGCGGCTCCATCGCTGAACCTGGCGAGCCCACAATAACGATTTTCCACCGGTTTGATATCCGCGAATCCAATCGAAAGGTTTTTCCTGCACATAAGGATGCTCTGCATCTTTTACAAAAAAATGTTTGGTGGCATCACCGAATGCATAACAGCGGTCTGCAATCGGGTTTGCTTCATTCACCTCAACTGGCAAACGACCACGATAGGGAAAT
Organism: Bacteroidota bacterium; assembly: GCA_947470895.1. GTDB lineage: Bacteria > Bacteroidota > Bacteroidia > Cytophagales > Cyclobacteriaceae > ELB16-189. The sequence goes on along the minus strand of CANIVF010000007.1, from coordinate 49,535 downwards.
TCCCAGGGATTCATCGTGGTGGTTGGATAATCATCAAGATGTTTCACTTCGCGGCCGCGCTCCAGCACCAGGGTCTTCAATCCTTTGTCACACAATTCTTTTGCGGCCCAGCCTCCACTCATTCCAGATCCGATGACAATCGCATCATAAGTCATTTCTTTGGCAGCATCTCCTTGTATATACATATTGAGTAAAATTAAGAGTGTAAATTAAGAAGGTTTTCGATTTGATCAACTTGAAAATCGCATGAATGCAACCAAATAGAAAACAGAAGGTCATTGGCATGTAACCTTTATCGAAAATTTCAGTTCTAAGAATATAACACCCCTCGCATCATGATTCGAAATTATCTGAAAGTTGCGCTTCGATCCGTTTTAAGAAACAAGCTCACGGCCTTCATTAATATTGCCGGATTGGCCATGGCCATGATGTGCTGCATACTAATCTATCTTTTCGTAGCGGATGAACTAGGTTATGACCGATATCATTCAAAAGCGGACAGAACCTATCGTGTGACTCGAAATTTTCTGAATAAAGACGGAGTGCCCAATCTACACTTGGCTAACGTAGCGCCACCCATTGGGCCACTATTAAAAAATGATTTTGGCGAAATTGAAGTGATAGCACGCACGATCAACTTTGGATTAGTGATTGGCCTGGAAGAAAACGGTGAGTTGGCGAAAAACTTTTCAGAAGATTTTCTCTTCGTAGCAGAACCTGACATTTTCAAAATCTTCGACATTGAAGTAAAAGCCGGAGAAAAAAACACAGCGTTGACGCGACCGTTCACCATTATGTTATCGGAGAAATCCGCAAAGAAATTCTTTGGTGATGAAAATGCGTTGGGTAAACGACTGCGGGCCAACAATCAATTTGATCTCGAAGTAACAGGCGTGTTTGCCGATTTTCCTAATCAATCACACTGGCATCCGGAATACCTGGTTTCATTCAGCACGATAGAAGATGATAACATATATGGAAGAAAAGGGCTCGAAACAAATTGGGGAAATAATTCTTTTGGTACGTATGTATTATTAAACGAAGGAGCCGATGCTAAGAAAATTGAATCAGGCTTTCCTGATTTTCTCAATCGTCATTACGGCAATTTTGCCAAGACTAACTACGGAGCGCCTGAGGATTTTGTCGCCTCCAAATCAACCACCCTCTTTCTTCAAAAACTTACCGACATTCACCTGCTCTCTCACCTTGATGATGAACTGGAGGTAAATGGCAACATCAACAACGTGCGCATGATGTCGGTGATTGGCATCTTCATCATTCTGATTGCCTGTTTCAATTTTATCAACCTGTCAACAGCACGCGCCACCAAGCGATCCAAAGAAGTGGGGTTAAGAAAAGTAGTGGGCGCGTTCAAAAGTCAATTGATCAATCAATACCTGAGTGAGTCGGTCATGATTTCATTCTTTGCTTTGGTATTGGGAGTAATCCTTGCCTTTGTAAGTATCTCCTGGTTGAATGGATTTACTGGAAAGGGACTTAGCATGAATCCCATTACTAACTGGCAGCTTTATGCAGGGCTTATTGGCTTTGCCGTGGTCGTTGGCATCCTGGCGGGATTGTATCCAGCTTTTATTCTATCCAGCTTTAAGCCTGCTCTTGTTTTAAAAGGTCAGCAAGGTTCTTCAAAAGGGAAAGGCTTTGTAAGAAGATCACTGGTGGTAACCCAGTTTTCCATTTCAATTGTGTTGTTGATTGCCACTGCGATTACATTCCAACAATTGAATTATCTGAACACGCGCAATCTTGGTTATGACAAAGATCAAATAGTAACACTCAGTTATTACAATGAGATAAACGACACCTACGAGGCTTTTTATAACGAGCTTACCAAATTTGCCGCCATAGAAAATGTAGGACGCTCGTCACGTATTCCAACCGGAAGATTGCTTGATAGTTCTGGCCCTCCGTTAATAACAAAAGGCGATAGCCTGATTAACTCTTCCGTCACAACAAAATATGTTGCCATCGACAATGAATTTTTCAGAACCTACGGCATGGAAATGCAAGCCGGCCGGGATTTATCAAAAGCCATCCCTACGGATGACTCCCTTGCCTTCATCATCAATGAGACCGCTGCCAAGGCTTATGGCTGGGATAAACCAGGTGAAGGAATTGATAAAGACTTCAGTTACGCCAACACAAAAGGTAAATTGGTAGGCGTAGTGAAAGACTTTCATTTCGAATCGTTGCATCAACCCATCGTTCCTCTTGTTTTCTTTTCGCGCCCGGGTGGTTTTTATAATAACATTTCAATTAAGATTTCCGGCAATCAGATCCCGCAAGGCCTAGAACACATTGAAAAAGTTTGGAAAGAGTTTTTACCCAAGCGGCCATTCAGCTACAAATTTTTAAGTGATAACTATCAACGCCTTTATGAAGAAGAACATAAGCAAAGCCAACTGTTCACCATTTTTTCAGGATTGGCCATTTTCATTGCTTGTCTAGGTCTTTTTGGTCTGGCTACCTTCAACACGTTGCAACGAGTAAAAGAAATTGGAATCAGAAAAGTGTTGGGCGCTTCTGTACCGAGCATCCTCACGCTTCTTTCCAGGGAGATTGTGATACTAATAGTAGTAGCTAACCTGATTGCGTGGCCACTGGCCTGGTATTTTATGAATCAATGGCTGGACACATTCGCTTACCATATCGATATGAATGTGGTGATCTACTTGCTGACAGCGGTGGCCGCAGTCATGCTTGCATTGATAATCGTGAGCACACAAACGTTGAAAGCGGCCATGACCAACCCAAGCAACACATTGCGGTATGAATGATCACTCCACATGAATCTTCAGCATGGCTATGTTTTTAATAGTGTAGCCGATCAACATCCCCAGCGTGCCAAAACCAAGTACGATAAAGAGTATGTTCTCTTCAAAAGATTGAACCCGCAAATCAAGTAACCGGCCGATCCAATAGCCAGTCGTGCTTACGGTGGTTGCCCACAAGAGGCCGGTTACAATGCTATAGAAAAGGTATTGTAGCGGTCGAAGTCCGCTCATACCAATCACCAATGGAATGATGATCCTGAAGCCATATAGAAACCGGTAGCTGAACAGGATTTGAAATTTATTCTGATGAAAGAAATTCGTGACAGGCTTTACTTTCTCACTGAGCTTTGGTCGCTTGGCAAGAAAATATTTTCCATTCAGTCGGCCGATGAGGTAATAAATCCAGTCACTGATAAACGAACCGGAGAAGGCAGCCAGCACGGTGAACGGGAAATTAAAAAGACCTTTGTAGATCAATGATGAAGCCATGAGTATGGCAGTCTCTCCTTCCATGAAGGTGCCAATCAGCAGTGCGATGTATCCGTATTGATCAAGAAATTTTTCCATCCGTGAGTTGCTCCTTCAAAAAACTTTTATAAAAATGAACTAACAATTGAAATATTCATTTTTTTATACATTATTTTTGTAAAAAATTATGATGCATTTTATCTGACGATTTAAACGCAACAACTGAACTTGAAAACAACACTTGCCCCTTTTGAGCCCGCTGACTCCACAATCAGCTTTGCCATCCCGGCAATAACGCTCATTTGCAACGAACTCTCACCCCGACCGGGGTTCAAGAGCTTCCGAAGGCAAATCAGAATCTGATACCTTTCTTACTAACATACGTATGGCGGATCTGCAAGGCAGGTCACGCCTGAAGTGCTTTTAATGCATTTCTATCAGATCATTTATTTAAACTCAGAATTACATTGAATCAAAATATAATTGTCAGAGCAGCTACGGCTGCAGACGCTCATTACGCTGAAACCATCACGAACGAGATGGCAGAATCTGCGAAAGCCAGAGGCACCGGTATTGCCAAACGCTCGCCTGATTACATCAAAATGAAAATAGAAGAAGGCAAAGCCGTGATTGCCGTTACACCGGATGATACATGGGTAGGCTTTTGTTATATTGAAGCCTGGGAACTTGAAAACTATGTGGCCAACTCAGGCCTCATCGTATCGCCTGGATTTCGGAAATCAGGAGTCGCTACTCAAATCAAACGCAAGGTGTTTGAACTGTCGCGCAAGAAATATCCCAATGCTAAAATTTTTGGATTAACAACCGGCTTAGCAGTAATGAAAATCAATTCAGAACTTGGCTACGAACCTGTTACCTATTCAGAGCTGACTACCGATGAGGAATTCTGGAAAGGTTGCCGCAGTTGTGTGAACTTTGAAATACTTATGAGCAAGGGGCGCAAGAACTGTATGTGCACCGCCATGCTTTTCGATCCGGTAGAAGATGCCAGGAAAAAAGCCGAGCTTGCTAAAACAGTGGTTACTCCTGAAGGAGATCTGGAGCACCACCGCAAGCGCGAGTTTGCCGGAAACTTCAAGTTGTTTGAGCGCTGGGTGCAATTCAAACAGTTCGTCCTGTTGAAAGGATGGAAGAAAAAAGAGGGCGATGAAGGAAAGAAGTCTTCGATGTTAAGTTTTTTATTTTTCTGGTAATCCATAATTATCGATGAAGAAAGTTGTTTTAGCATTTAGCGGAGGATTAGATACTTCCTACTGCGCCATTTATTTATCAAAAGACCTGGGCTACGAAGTTCACACGATCACCGTGAACACCGGAGGTTTTAATGCAGAAGAAGTAAAGGATATAGAGAAGCGCGCACTGAGTTTAGGTGTTGCATCGCATATCACCGTAGATGAAACCCGTAACTATTACGAAAAAGTAATACGCTTTCTCGTATTTGGTAATGTGTTGAAAAATGGAACCTATCCATTGAGTGTGAGTGCCGAGCGCATGTCGCAAGCATTGGCAGCAGCACGCTATGCGAAAGAAATAAAAGCAGATGCCGTAGCACACGGAAGCACAGCTGCCGGCAACGACCAGGTGCGCTTCGACATGATCATTCAGATTCTTGCTCCGGGCACAGAAATCATTACGCCCATTCGCGATCTGAAACTAAGTCGCGAAGCAGAAATTGAATACCTGAAATCAAAAGGTGTTGTTTTCAATTTTGAGAAAGCCAAGTACTCTATTAATAAAGGCATCTGGGGGACTTCCGTGGGAGGAAGAGAAACGCTGAATTCATTAGGTCAATTACCTGAAGAAGCTTGGCCAACACCAATGACAAAACAAGGTAGCGAAGAAGTGAAGCTTGGATTTGAAAAAGGTGAACTGAAGACGGTGAATGGAAAATCATTTTCGCATTCGGTCGATGCCATTCATTATCTGCAAACTATCGCTGGTCCTTATGGGATTGGTCGTGACATTCATGTGGGTGATACGATCATTGGCATAAAAGGCCGTGTTGGCTTTGAAGCAGCTGCTCCGGTCTTGATCATTAAAGCACATCACGCCTTAGAGAAACACGTGCTCACTAAATGGCAAATGAGTTGGAAAGATCAGTTAGCTCAATTCTATGGCAACTGGTTGCACGAAGGCCAATACCTCGATCCCATCATGCGCGACATGGAAGCATTCCTCACCAGTTCACAACAAAATGTAAGCGGTGAAGTTTCCCTTACGCTACATCCTTACCGATTCCAGATTAATGGCATAGAAAGCAAATACGATTTAATGTCGGCCAAATTTGGCAAGTACGGTGAGATGAATTTAGGCTGGACGGCCGATGATGTGAAAGGTTTTACCAAAATCTTCGGAAATCAGGTGGCGATATATCATCAAGTGAAAAATGAATCGGAAAGCCAAAAGTAGAAAGCTTAAAGCTAATTTAAGTCATGACAAAAGCTTTGAGCTTTATGCTTTTAGCTTTTAGCTTAATAAAATATGGCAAAACAAATAAATGCAGGCATTATCGGTGGAGCAGGATATACCGGAGGAGAAACGTTGCGTCTTCTTCTCCTTCATCCTCATGTTAAAGTTGCTTTTGTGCAAAGTAGAAGTCAGGCGGGCAAACCCGTAACTGCAACTCATGCAGATTTAATTAGTGAAACCGATTTAATTTATACTTCCGATTTTAATCAACCAGTAGATGTTCTTTTTCTTTGCTTAAGTCACGGAGAAAGTAAAAAACTATTGAGCGAAAATAATTTTACTTCATCAACCCGCATGATCGATCTTGGAAATGATTTCAGATTAGGTGACACTGCAGGCTATCGTGAGTTTGTTTATGGGCTTCCTGAATATCAACGCGAGAAAATTAAGTCAGCACAAAGTATTGCCAACCCAGGTTGCTTTGCTACCACCATTCAACTGGGATTACTACCCTTAGCGAAAGCAGGCTTACTCAAAGAAGTACATACTACAGGAATCACAGGATCAACTGGTGCCGGGCAAAAACTACAAGACACGACACACTTTACATGGCGAGCAAATAATGTTTCTGCTTACAAAACATTAACCCATCAGCATTTGGGTGAGATCAATCAAACACTCAAAAGCCTTCAAGCCAATTTTTCAGGGTCAGTCAACTTTGTGCCTTGGCGCGGAGATTTCACGCGTGGTATCTTTGTTACTTCTGTATTGGAATGCTCGCTGAGTGTTGAAGAAGCGAACGAACTCTATAAAGAATATTATGCAAGCCATCCGTTCACTCACGTGATCGATGAGATGATCGACTTAAAACAAGTGGTGAATACCAACAAGTGCTTGATCCATTTGGAGAAAGTAGGAAACAAACTAGCGATTCATTCGATCACTGATAATCTTTTGAAAGGTGCCAGTGGACAAGCCGTACAGAACATGAACTTGATGTTTGGTTTTGATGAGAGAGAGGGTTTGAGGCTGAAGAGCACCGTTTTTTAAAAAGCAGGGAGTAGGCAATCAGCAGTAGGCAATTAATTCAATTTTCACTTTTGAATATGTACGATGAAGTTATTTGATGTTTATCCACTGTTCCCCATCGAACCAGTAAAAGCTACTGGCTCCTGGCTTTGGGATAGTGAAGGAAAAAAATATTTAGACTTATATGGAGGTCATGCCGTAATTTCTATTGGTCACAATCATCCACATTTTGTAGAAGCACTGAAAAGTCAGTTGGATAAAATCAGTTTCTATTCGAACAGTGTAAAAAACTCGATGCAGGAAAAGCTAGCTGAAAAACTGGGAGAGCTTTCAGGATACCCTAACCATCAATTTTTTCTTTGCAATTCTGGTGCTGAAGCCAACGAGAATGCTTTGAAACTTGCATCATTCATTACGGGTAGAAAAAAGGTGATCGCTTTTAAGAAAGCGTTTCACGGAAGAACTTCTGGCGCTGTAGCCGCAACAGACAATCCAAAGATTGTTGCTCCCTTTAATGCAGGCCATGACATTATCTTTCTTCCTTTGAATGATGAAAAAGCATTGGCGGAAGCCATCAATAAAGACATTGCCGCTGTCATCATCGAAGGCATACAAGGTGTTGGTGGAATTCAATTGCCAGATGATTCTTTTTTGAGATTTCTTTCTGTCCAGTGTAAAAAAGTTGGAGCATTACTCATTCTTGATGAAGTTCAATCCGGATACGGTCGTTCTGGAAAATTCTTTGCTCATCAGTATGCAGGCATTGAAGCTGATTTGATTACCATCGCTAAAGGAATGGGTAATGGATTTCCTGTTGGTGGTCTATTGATTCATCCTGATATCAAACCATGGAGTGGTATGTTAGGGACTACGTTTGGTGGAAACTACTTAGCATGCGCAGCCACCTTGTCAGTGCTGGAGGTAATTGAAGAAGAAGACCTGATGACCAATGCTGTCATATTAGGAAATTACTGGATGGAGCAACTCTGTTCGTTTGCTTCCATACAGGAAGTGCGCGGCAGAGGCTTGATGATCGGATTTGACTTGCCCGATTCCTTGGCTAACTTAAGAAAAGATTTATTATTCAAACACCATATATTTACCGGTGAAGCCAAACCGAACACCGTGCGACTTCTTCCTTCATTAGCTTTAACCAGGCCCGAAGCCGATATTCTTTTGGAGGCCCTTTCTGTAGAACTAAAAAAGCCCGCGTTATCATGAAGCATTTTCTTTCTGTAAACGAAGTATCCAATTTGCCACAACTGGTTGAGAACGCATTGGCATACAAAGACAATCCATTTAAAGACGCTGCGCTAGGTCATAACAAAAGATTGGGGATGCTCTTTCTCAATCCAAGCATGCGCACACGCATCAGCACACAAATAGCTGCTAAGAATCTAGGCATGGATGCCATCGTATTCAACGTTGGGCAAGATGGTTGGACACTCGAATTTGAAGATGAGGCCATCATGAGCGGCACTACTGTAGAGCACGTGAAAGAAGCTGCACCTGTACTCGGAAAGTATTTCGATATTCTTGGGGTTCGCACCTTCCCTTCTTTGAAAAATAAAGAGGACGATTATAGTGAGTTATACATCAATCAATTTATCAAATACGCTGGCGTTCCTTTATTAAGTTTGGAGAGCGCAACCTTGCATCCTTTGCAAAGTCTTACTGATATCATTACGATAAAGGAAGCCTTCAAAGAAAAAAGAAAACCAAAAATTGTACTAACCTGGGCACCACACGTAAAAGCATTGCCGCAATGTGTTGCCAATAGTTTTTCCCAATGGCTTAATGCCTGGGGTGGGGCCGACTTCGTCATCACTCATCCTGAAGATTACGAGTTGGATAGTAAATTTACAAAAGGCGCAACGATTACACACGATCAGGACGCAGCCTTAAAAGATGCTGATTTCGTGTACATAAAAAACTGGAGCACCTACACCGACTACGGGAAAATTTATTGCAATGATCCTGAGTGGATGCTGACCAACGAAAAACTTGCCACGACAAACAACGCAAAAGTGATGCATTGCCTGCCAGTAAGAAGAAATGTAGAACTTAGCGATGAAATATTAGATGGCACAAGCAGCATAGTAACGCAACAGGCGGGCAACCGGGTGTGGGCAGCACAGGCTGTATTGGCAGAACTACTTAAATCCAGTAAGCAATAGGCAAAATGCAGTAGGTAAATTTTATTGCCAATTGTACTTTGTCAATTTAAATTTTATATGAACAAATTATACATCATAAAAATCGGTGGCAATGTATTGGACGAAGAAAAATCGTTAAAGAGTTTCTTAAAAGACTTTGCAACCATTCAGGCACCCAAGATATTGATTCATGGTGGTGGTAAGATTGCAACCAAGCTAGGAGAACAGCTTGGCATTGAATCCCATTATGCCAAAGGAAGAAGAATCACCGATGCTCAAACACTTGATCTTGTCACGATGGTCTATGGTGGTTTGGTGAATAAGCAAATCGTGGCTGCCCTTCAAGCGGATCATTGCAACGCCATGGGCGTTACGGGTGCCGATGGTAACCTGATCAAAGCAGTGAAGCGTCCTGTAGGAGAAGTAGATTATGGTTTGGTAGGGGACATTACCCCGGATAGTGTGAACAGCACGTTGTTGTATTTTTTATTGAAACAAAATGTCATTCCTATTTTCGCTCCGCTAACTCATGCAAACGGAGTCATGTTAAATACCAATGCTGATACGATTGCATCGGTGCTAGCGATTTCCCTAAGTAAGCACTTTGATGTGCGTTTGATTTTCTGTTTTGAAAAACAAGGCGTGCTTACCGATGTGAATAAAGAAGACTCTGTTATTCGTAATCTTAATCATTCGTTATATAAGGAGTTATTGGCGAAGGGTTCTTTTCATGATGGCATTTTACCGAAACTTGAAAATGCATTCAGTGCCATTCAATCAGGAGTGAAAGAAGTATTAATTGGCGAGCACACCAACCTGTTGGCAAACATGGGCTACGATACCAAAGGCACACTGATCACACAATCATGAAGGAGCACTTGCCCCATATCGCTTCAGGCTTGTTACAGCAATTGATTTCTATTCCTTCTTTTAGCAAGGAAGAAGAAAAGACTGCCAACTTGCTCATGAGTTTTTTCAAGTATCATGGTATGGAGGCAAATCGAAAAGGAAACAATGTGTGGGCAAAAAACAAATTCTTTGATCCTGCCAAACCAACCATCCTACTTAACTCCCATCACGACACGGTAAAACCAAATCCTGGATACACGCGCAATCCATTCTCTGGAGATATTGAAGATGGAAAACTTTATGGACTAGGAAGCAACGATGCTGGTGGACCATTAGTGTCATTGATCATGACATTCTTCTACTTCTATCAAGTACAGAATCTGAAATATAATTTAGTGATCGCTGCCACCGCAGAAGAAGAAATTTCTGGAACGAATGGTATTGAACTCATTTGGAATGATCTTCCAAAAATTGATTTTGCGATTGTGGGTGAGCCAACCCTAACGGATATAGCTGTTGCCGAAAAAGGTTTATTTGTACTGGATTGTATTGCTAAAGGTAAAGCTGGTCATGCTGCGCGAGAAGAAGGTGTGAATGCCATTTACAAGGCGTTGCAAGACATTGAATGGTTTCGCACCTATCAGTTTTCAAAAATATCTGACTCGTTAGGCAGTATAAAAATGTCTGTAACGGTAATTCAGGCAGGACAAGCCCATAATCAAGTTCCGCCTGAATGTAAATTTACGGTAGATGTGCGTGTAACGGATGCATACACACTCGAAGAAGTACTCGATATCATTAATAAAAACGTTTCGTGCGAAGTGATACCACGATCTCTGCGATTGAGATCGTCAGGTGTGCCGGATAATCATCCTCTTGTCGTAGCCGGAAAATCGCTAGGTAAAAATCTTTATGGTTCTCCAACTACGTCCGATCAGGCATTGATCCCAACCGCTTCTATCAAGATGGGCCCGGGAGATTCTGCTCGTTCGCACAGTGCCGATGAATTTATCTTTGTTCACGAAATAGAAGAAGGAATTGATTCTTACATTTCACTTCTCGAAAGAATAATACAATGAGCGATCATGTACGCATTTTAAAAACAGAAGTCCTTTCTTACAATTGGTACACGTTAAAAAAAATAACGTTTGATCTTTTGTTAAAGAATGGAAACTGGACTCAACAAAATAGAGAGTCGTATGATCGTGGCAATGGAGCCACAATTCTGCTTTATAATAAAGAAAATAAAACCGTCATTCTCACCAGGCAGTTTCGATTATCCACTTATATCAATGGAAACGCTGAAGGCATGCTCATAGAGGCCTGTGCAGGACTTCTTGATTTTGATAACGCGGAAGACTGCATACGCAGAGAAACGGAAGAAGAAACAGGATTTACCGTCCGCGAAGTAAAGAAGATCTTTCAGGCGTATATGTCGCCCGGATCGGTAACGGAGATATTATATTTTTTCATTGCCGAATATTCCCGAGAAATGAAAACCTCGGTAGGTGGAGGCGTTGGTGAAAACGAAGACATCGAAGTACTTGAGTTGCCTTTTGAAAAAGCAGGGCAGATGATAGAAACAGGTGAAATCAAAGACGGGAAAACGATCATACTGCTGCAATACCTGAAACTTCACAATATTTTATAAGACAAAACTGACCGGCATCAGGTAACTTGTAACCGGAAATCAAATATGAAACTCTGGACAAAAGACAAGGAATCACTTAAAGAAGTAACCGACTTCACTACCGGGCAAGATAATGTATTGGATTTGCATTTAGCTCCGTTTGATGTACTCGGTTCTCTGGCCCACATTACCATGCTGGAGTCCATTGCCTTGCTCACGAAAGAAGAACTTGCCTTGCTGAGCCTCGAGCTAAAAAAGATTTATAATCAAATCATTTCTGGCGATTTTAAAATCGAGGATGGCGTTGAAGACATTCACTCGCAAGTAGAACTACTACTCACCAGGAAGTTAGGAGATGTGGGAAAGAAAATACACAGTGGCCGATCGCGCAACGATCAGGTCCTGGTGGATATAAAACTTTATCTTAGAAATGAAATTGAAGATTTAGTCTATCAAATAAAATCGCTCTTTGAATTACTGATTTTCAAAAGCGAAGAACACAAAGACAAACTTTTGCCCGGTTACACACACTTGCAATTAGCCATGCCTTCTTCGTTTGGATTATGGTTTGGTGCCTATGCGGAAAGTTTGATGGATGATACCATTACGTTACAGTCAGCTTACCGGATTATAAATAAAAACCCGTTGGGATCCGCAGCCGGTTATGGTTCATCGTTCCCACTTAACCGAACCTTGACCACAAGGTTACTTGGATTTGCTGATTTGAATTACAATGTGGTGTATGCACAAATGGGCCGCGGTAAAACTGAACGTATTATGGCACAAGCCATGAGTAATGTGGCCTCATCACTGGGCAAGTTGGCCATGGACGCCACCCTATTCTTAAACCAGAATTTCAGCTTCATTTCCTTTCCGGATGAATTGACTACGGGTTCAAGCATCATGCCTCATAAAAAAAATCCTGATGTATTTGAATTGATACGTGCGAAGTGTAGTGAATTACAAGCGTTACCCAATGAACTTACGTTGCTCACTGCCAATCTTCCGTCCGGCTACCATCGCGATTTACAATTATTGAAGGAGAAACTGTTTCCAGCAATTGGCACTTTGAAAGATTGTCTACGTATGACGCATCTGATGATCTCAGCCATTCAGGTAAAAGAGAATATCCTGAGCGATGAAAAATATAAATACTTGTTTAGTGTAGAGGAAGTCAACAAATTAGTTTTGTCGGGCATGCCATTCCGGGATGCGTATAAAAAAATAGGGATGGATATTGAACAAAATAAGTTCACCTATTCAACCCAAGTTGACCATACCCATGAGGGAAGCATTGGAAATTTGATGAACGATGCCGTGAAGGAGAATTTTAAAACCGTACTGACCGATTTTAACTTTGAAAAAACTACTGAGGCCATTAAGAACCTCCTCAAGAACTAATTACTTATGAAGCCTGAAACCATTTTATCGGTAATACTGTGTATTTCCGTTGTCATCTACTTGTTCGATCAGTTATTGGATTATCTGAACCTAAAGGCCCAACGCAAGGATATTCCTATCGTGGTAGAAGGATTTTATAATAAAGAGAAATATCAAAAGTCGCTCGATTATCAAAAGGATCAAACTCATTTTTCCTTTATCATAGCTGCATTTAGTTTTCTTCTTTCCTTGGGCATGCTCGTGTTTGGAGGCTTCGGTTGGGTGGACAGTGTATTACGACCATTCTTTACGAATGAGATCATCCTGGCTCTCATTTTCTTTGGCTCTATTATTATTACATCTGATATTCTCACTATACCTTTTCAATGGTATGGTACTTTCGTGATTGAGGAAAAGTATGGTTTCAATAAAACTACGGTTAAAACTTTTATTGCTGATAAACTCAAAGGCTATTTATTGGGTGCTTTGGTTGGAAGCGCATTGCTCTCTGTGTTAATTTATCTCATCAATTCTATTGGGCCAAATTTCTGGATTTGGTTCGCATTATTATCGGCCGCCTTTACGTTCTGTATGAGCATGTTCTATGCTTCATTGATCTTGCCTTTGTTCAATAAACTTACTCCTTTAGCAGATGGCGAATTGAAAACCGCCATTGAGACATTTGCCCAAAAAGTAAATTTTCCACTGGACAATGTGTTTGTCATGGATGGATCCAAACGATCAGCAAAAGCCAATGCATTCTTTTCCGGCATCGGAAAAAAGAAAAAAATTGTGCTATACGACACACTTATCACCAATCATGCGACAGAAGAATTAGTAGCCGTGTTGGCTCATGAAGTTGGGCACTTTAAAAAGAAACATATTATCTGGAGTTATCTTATCTCCATCATGCAGATTTTCATCTTGTTGTTTATTCTATCCAAAATGGTCTTCCATGAAAACTTATCGATTGCCCTGGGAGGAAGTCAACAAGCCATTCATCTCAATTTAATTGCCTTTACTATTCTCTTCTCTCCTATCTCAGCTATTACTGGTTTGTTTATGAGCATGCTCAGTCGCAAAAATGAATTTGAAGCCGATGCATATGCGAAAGAAACATTTAATGGAAATGCATTATCCAATGCATTGAAAAGATTATCTGTGGATTCGCTCAGCAATTTGTATCCTCATCCAGCTTATGTATTCTTTCATTATTCACATCCACCTTTATTGAAAAGATTAAATGCACTTAAGTAGATCAACATGTCATTAGAAATCATTCTTCGCTACGTTCACTTCATCAGCATTTTTACCATTGTTGGAACATTAGTTTCTGAACATCTCCAGCTAAAAAATGAAATGACCAGGGCCGAGTTAAGTCGTATTGCCCGAATTGATGCTATATATGGATTAGCTGCCGTTACGCTACTAGCCGCAGGACTTACGTTGTGGCTAGCATCTATTGGCAAGCCGGCAGCGTTCTATACTAAAAACTGGATCTTTCATACTAAAATATCACTATACATCATCGTTGGCTTATTGTCCATCTACCCTACGGTATTTTTTATTAAGAACCGAAAAGGCCAACCCGATGAATCTATAAAAATACCGAAAATGATTTTTTGGATGTTGCGAGGGGAGCTCTTACTCATTTTTTTCATTCCGATACTGGCTGGACTTATGGCAAAGGGAATTGGTCTTTCCATAACTGATTGAGAACAAAGAGAGATTTAATACATGAAATTATATCTTTTTGTATTCTTACTACTTACTCTTCAGGAAGCTGATGGCCAACCAGATACGCTTGAGAATATACCAACGAACGCCATTAAGATGACTCTTTGGGCCACGTACTATTACGTACCTGTTTTAAATCATGCAGAACAGGGTATCGATCTGTTAGATGAACAAGAACATAAATTGGGTTTAAAACTAGACTCGTGCGGTTGGTGCACCGCAGCTATTGAAGGAACAGTGATCGTCAAAAAAGAAAATAAAAACTACGTGCTCAACTATGCAGGACGATCAAAAAAATCACAATATGATTGTCGTTTATGCACGCAGTATAAAGACTACGATAACTATAGCAAAACGGGAAAAATACTATGGGAAATCAGTAGCGGCTATGGTGAAGGAGTAAAGAATTATGATTTAATCCCCTTTAAAACAATTGCTGTCGATAGCTCCGTTATTCCGTATGGGTCAGTGGTTTATATTCCTGCTGCCAAAGGAGTTGAGTATGTTAATGCGCAAGGAGAAACTATAAAACACGATGGCCTTTTCTTTGCGGGTGATACAGGTAGCAAAATCATTGGAAATCATATTGATGTTTTTATTGGAACTGCCGTTCATAATCCGTTTACCTTCATTACCTCTACCCCAAAGGGAACTTTCGATGCGTTCCTCATGGCTCAAAAAAAATAAAAGCCGGTGCACACCAGCTTATATTCATAGAATCAAAGGATAAAACTATTTCTTTCTTATAATCACATCCCCGTTATAATTCTTCATGTAGATTTCAGGACCACCACCATTTACTTCTCCTTTCACCCACTCGTCAATCACCACTTTATAAGTGCCTGACTTGGTGTCCTTTTTTTGTACTGGACCACTCTCGAGCATCTTCATATCAAAGCCACTGAGGATTTCCCCTTGCTCCGTTTTCATTTTAAAGGTGGCCTTCAAATTTGCAGGGAAAGTAATATCAATGTCGCCATTATAGGTCGAGTATGACATCGGCACAGCATTTTGTAAATCACTTTCAACTCCTGCAGAGCACGAAAGACTTTTACTTTCACTGCTCCTTCGGTGCAGCACAGCACTTCACCGATCTCGCTGTACTTCTTTTCCTGATACTTGCTGAGCAGCAACACCTCGCGTTTATCCTCGGACAATTGGTCCATGGCCATGGATAACAATTGATGTTCTTCGATTTATTGCATCTTGGTAGCGCGATTTTCATGATGAGCGATGCGCTCCTGCCAGTCTTCAAGTTCTTCCGTTGCCTTGATTGTATTTTTCCTGTGATGGTCATTATTCACATTACGCGCGATATGAAACATCCACGCCTTAAAGTCGCCATCTCCCCGGAAGAGATGACGGTAATTCAAAATGCGGAGGAAGGTGTTCTGCACGAGATCTTCGCTGAGCTCCTACTTCTTGGTTAGTCCATAAAAGAATCCGTTCAACGGTCTTTTATAAAGTTCAAAAAGCAGACTCATCTTGTCCAGGTCACCTTCTTTGACCTTCAACATTAAGCTATTATCGGAAAGTGCTTCCAAATTCATCGATTAATCACACAGGAAAACTGAAGGTACTTAAAAAGGGTACAAGAAATATTCTAATTTTATCCAAAAAAAATTACATGAAGAATCTCCACCTTCTTTCCTCGATCGTAATCATACTCACCACAAGTTGCATTGATAAAAAACCAGTTTGGTCTGATGAATTTAATTATGCCGGTGTACCAGACTCGGTAAAATGGAATTACGATCAGGGAGACGGCTGTCCTAACGTTTGTGGCTGGGGAAACAACGAAGATCAATACTATACCAAAGATTCCAAAAACGTGCGAGTTGAAAATGGTAATCTAGTCATTGAAGCACGTCATGATTCCCTTGGCGGGAAGGCATACACCTCCACACGCATTGTGAGCAAATTCAAAGGCGATTGGCTTTACGGGCGCATTGAAGTAAAAGCAAAACTCCCGAAAGGAAAAGGTACATGGCCTGCGATCTGGATGCTTGCCACCGATTGGAAATATGGCGGCTGGCCAGCTAGTGGTGAGATTGATATTATGGAACATGTAGGGTATGATCCAAGCGTGATCCACGGTACAATTCATACTGAATCTTATAATCATGGAAAGGGAACACAAAAGGAAGGCAAGATCACAATTGCGGATGCAATGGATGTCTTTCATGTATATGCTATTGATTGGTCGAAGGATAAGATGGATTTTTTCGTAGATGATAAACTCTATCATACCGTCACGCGCGATCCCCACGAAGACTTTAAAGGATGGCCATTCGATCAGCGCTTTCACCTCATCATGAACATTGCCGTAGGCGGAAACTGGGGAGGCAAAGAAGGTATTGATGAATCGATCTGGCCACAGCGTATGGAAGTAGATTATGTACGGGTCTATCAATAACGAACTATGAAGAAACTTATCCTAATCGTTTTACTGATGGCTGCCGGGCAAGCCTTCAGTCAGAATCCGGATGCCGACAAAGTGAATCAACTTCACAAAAGAAAGTTTGTATGGATGACAGCAAAAAACTACGACTCACTAAATTGGGTAACACATGAAACCATGAATTTCATTCACTCCAATGGTTGGACGCAATCAAAAAAGGAAATGTTTGAAGATATGAAGTCTGGAAAGCTTAATTACACGTCAATATCAGTGCAGGAATCTTCCGTTTTACAGTATGATAAAAGTGCAGTCGTTATTGGCAAAGGTACATTCAAAGGATTGATGCCCGACAAATCAGAATTTAATATCAATTTGCTTTACACTGAAATGTATGTGAAAGTAAAAAAGCAGTGGAAGTTGGTGAGTCGCCACGCCAGCAAAATCTAAAATCAGATTTTACGATAGTCCTGCCATTTGTTACGCTCGTTCTGAAGTTCGCGCGATAGTTTTGTCTGTTTTTCCATCGCCTTCTTTTTGAAATCCTCAAGTTCGTGCGAGATGGAATCTGCGATAAGCGCCTTTTCCTTTACGAGCCTATTCAGCACTTTCACACGTGCAAAGTAAATACTGATCACGAACGAAAGGCCTCCGATTACTACGGCAGTAAGTAGAATAAAAAAGGCTTTAGAAAATGGAATTCCTAATACCGTGATGTGTGTGCTGTCGTAAACAAAATCTTGTATATAGGCTTGCTGCACTTTAATCGAATTGCGGTTAGTTTCCAATTCTCCCCGCAGCGTAATTATTTCACTTTTTGCCTCTTTAAGTTGATGCTCCTTCATGTTAATTGAATCATTAGTTATGCTCCAAACTTTATCGAGAGTTGACTCCTTGATTACTTTATAATCCTTGAAGGTTTGAGCTGCGGCCTTCATTTCCTGAAAACGTTGAGATAAACTAAGATTTTTATCTTCAACCGACTTTTGTACAGGCTGAGCATAAGCGAAAGAGCAACTGACAATGATTAATAGAAAGATAGTTCTCATAATTTCGATTCTACAAGGGGTAAAAATAGACCTGATTAAAAAATGGCACAACCAAATAAGAACAGATTAACAAATACTACGCTAGTCAAACGATTAAGGAGGCAAATGAAAACCCTCTACAAGAAAAGTTTAAAAAATCTCTTTAAAAAAATTAAAAAATGCACTTGTACTTACAAAGGTGATGAATCAACACGAAAAAGCCAATTTTTAAAGCGCGCTAAGTACTACGGCTTTTTTAAATACTATTTGCGACTGGTGTGTGGCCACAATACGATTAAAAAACTCTTTCAAATTATGATACTCTACAGGTGAATAGACTAGCTTGGAAAGGCTAATGATACTCGTCATTGAAATCTTATTTGAAACACTCGATACATTAAATAAATATTTACCTTCTTTTCCGGGCAATGTGGAAGCTGTGCCTTTGGGCATATCGTCAACGGAGTATCTATACGGATAAGCAAGTTTTAATAGAAACGTCCTTTCAAGCGGGGCACCAAAATCGACCGGATAAAGCCTCTCTGTGGTGGTAAAAGGATTTTTTTATAACGCCCAACAAAGCATGGATTAAGATATAACGTATTTGGATCAGCGATATCCAGCGAAGACTCTACCTGAAATTTTTCAATTAGTGGTTTTGTTAAATCGAGTTGGTTATCAATCTCGTATTGAAGGATTGTGAAATCTTCTGAATTTCTGTTAAGTTTTTCTTTAGTTCCTTTTGATTTAATTGCACTTCGTTTTTCAAATGCCTCATAACCAAATGAGCTTACCGTCATACCCCCTATAAATTTTTCACCATTTAATCGAAGATTTAGTGCAATTACTTGTTTTTGCTTTTCTCTTGGAATAATGTCCACCCATGTACTCTCCTCTTCGCTTTCACCAATTGATCTTCCTTTTCAGTTGAGGCAGCGCTTTGGTAAAACTCCAAATGGCAATAGAGGCTCAGTTGTTGGCTGGAATACGTGCCCAAAATTCACTTTTAACTTTTGGAATATAGGATTGAAACTTCCATGGCCAGAAGTTGAATATGAAAGGAGACTCAAGAATATACTTAATCTCAATCACACTACCTCCCACTACCTCCCACTACTTCTTACAATGTGAACCTGGATTCATCCCGATATTGATTTACAGTGGTTGTAAAACCTGGCCTTATTTCAACAGGGTTTCCTTTATCCTATTATCAACCTGATTATAGGCTACTGCTTCCACTAATCGGATTTTTTCAACGCCATTTTCATTCTTACGTAGAGGTATTATAAAGTTTGCCTGATCAAGGCCCTGTTTACTTAGTATCTTGATTTTAACATGGTATTCCAACAAAAAATTATTTTCACCTTCGCTGTCAATTTAAGCCTCACCAAATTCACTTAACACAACTGCATGAGCGCTGGTATCCTTGGCACAGGACTTCAAATCTAACTCCTAGGTAATTTTCCCAAACGGAAATCCATTGTTAAACTGAGCATCGGATGAGCTCGACCAAAAAAATAAAGCATCTGAAAACAAAAAATATCTCATTTCGAAAATTAATTGAATTTCAAAAATAAAGAACCAGTCAATGTTCATGCTCGCGCGATTTTAGTATTCGCTCCATCCATAGGATCAGTTCTTGTTTCCTCTTTTCCAATTCCTCCTCCGTAGGTTTATAATTAATAAGTGACCTCAAGTCGGGCTGGCCGGCATCAACCCAGGCGGTGTACCAAACGTCTCCAGTCATTTTCACGCTGGCACGAAACTGCCGTTCCACCATGCCCGAAAGCATAGCGTGATAGAGGGCTGAATATTCTTCTGAAACTACTTTTATGGTTTGCTTTCCCTTTGTTTCAAAATTAAACTTTCCTGATCCGCTTTCCTGAAAGAGAAGCTTTTCAAATTGAAGTACAGAATCAACTGCATGGTTCGATCTCATCACCACCTGCCAGGCGGCCAATTGCACATTAGAAAGGTGTGATGCTTTGCCAACAAAAAAATTATACTGATCAAAATACAATTCAGGCAAACGCGATTCCCAAAAACCATGAATGCCAATTTGATCAGTAAGCTGTCCGTCATAATTTTTTGTCGTATGAAGAGGCACATGAGCATCGGCAATGTAATGACCCAGTTCTGCTGATGTTTTTAAAATACGATCCGGATCTTTTAACAAGAATGCATCTTTCAGTTGCTTATAAACACGGTAAATATGCCAAGGCACAATCCCATGAGCAAGAAGCGAATCTTCTCCAAATTGCTTTACAGCATCAGACCAATAGCGGGGAAGTTTATAGAGCACACTATCTCCGTAATCATCCAGGTCAATATAATGCCTCGGGGCTTCTTCAGGTATGGTGTATCTTCTTCGATCAGGATTTACTGCAGACTCGGTGATGTATTCTATGTTCTTTTTATAAAATCCTGACATGGCCGGAGGCAAAGTAAAAACGGCAAGCTGGTTGATCTTCTTATGAGCAAAGAATCCCCAACTGCTGCACAGCATGACCACTCCTACCAAAACAATTAGAAGAAATCGAGTCACAAGTTTACCTTTCCGATAAAGTTAAGCATCATGAAGAAGATTTTCATCTTTCTGTTTTTTATCTGTCGGCTAACCTGGGCATCTGATCCGTACCCAAAAAATCCAGCCATTGACATCACGCAATATGTTTTTCAATTGGAGGTAAATGACTCTACCGATATAATTGCAGGAAAAGCATTAATCTTGATACAGTTTAAAAACTCAATTTCCGAATTCGAACTTGATCTCGTTAATAAAGATCCTTCCGGCAAAGGCATGGAAGTGCAGGACATTTTATGGGAAGGAAAGCGCTTACTAGTTAACCATAAAAACAATCGTTTAAAGATTACACTCCCCACATCCACGAAAGCGGGTGATGTTGCTACTTTTCAAATTACCTACAAAGGAATTCCGCAAGACGGTTTGATCATCGGTAAGAACAAATTTGGCGACCGTGGTTTCTTTGGCGACAACTGGCCCGATCGCGGACATCAATGGCTTCCGGTGGTCGATCACCCAAGCGATAAAGCAGCCGTTGATTTCATTATCATCGCACCCCCGCATTACGAAGTGGTGGCCAATGGAATTAAAGTGGAAGAAAGTCCGATTGATTCAAAAAGAAAACTCACGCGTTGGCATGAAGAAGTTCCCATTCCTGTAAAAGTGATGGTGGCGGGCATCGCCCGTTTTGCTGTTCAGTATGTTGGCAAAGTGAATGATATTTCAATTGAAAGCTGGGTGTATCCACAAAACAGAGCCGAAGGTTTTTATGATTATGCGGTGGCTGTAAAAGTGCTGGATTACTTTCACAATCACATCGGGCCATACGCATATAAAAAGTTGGCCAATGTGCAATCCAAAACGCGCTGGGGCGGATTGGAGAATGCCAACACGATTTTTTATTTTGAAAACTCTGTAACAGGCAAAGGAGAACAGGAAACTCTAATCGCGCACGAAGAAGCACATCAGTGGTTTGGAAACTCCGCCACTGAAAACGACTGGCACCATGTGTGGCTCAGTGAAGGTTTTGCCACCTACTTCACCAGTTTATATTTAGAAAATACCTACGGTCGAGACCGGTTGGTGGAAGAACAAAAGATTGATCGCGAGCAAGTGATTCAGTTTTATCTAAAAAATCAGGCACCAATCATTGACACCACGATTGTCGATATCGGAAAAGTGCTGAGCACAAACACCTATCAAAAAGCCGGTTGGGTATTGCACATGCTGCGCCATGAGGTGGGTGATCTTAATTTCTGGAAAGGGATTCGGAAGTATTATGCCACCTACAGAAATAGCAATGCCCTTACTGGAGATCTGTTGCGCATCATGGAAGAAGTTTCGGGAAAAGAACTGGACCAGTTTTTCAAGCAATGGCTTTATCAAGGCGGGCACCCAAAAATTTTGGGCAACTGGCATCACGATAGCAAAAGCAAATCGGTGATTATTGAACTGAATCAAGTACAAAAAGGTGGTCTTTTTGAATTTTCATTAGAAATTGGCTTTGGCCAAAATGATGGCAAAATGGAGGTAAAAACCATTCAGGTAGCATCTAAAACTCAAAAAATTACGATTCCGGTGGCAAATGTTCCGACCAATCTGGCTCTCGACCCAGAAGCCTGGCTTTTATTTGAAGGATCTATTACTCAAAAATGAGGACCATATCTTTGCAAATATGAATATTGCCCTTATTTTTGCGTTCCGTTTGAAAAAACCATTATGGCAAATCATAAATCAGCAGAAAAGAGAATCAGAGCTAACGAGACAAAGCGTTTAAGAAACCGCTATCAAGCTAAAACCACCCGCACTCAAATCAAGAAATTGACTGGTGCAACCAAGAAAGATGAAGCTCAGGCTTTGTTGAAAGAGGTTTCTGGCATGATCGATAAGCTTGCGAAGAAGAATGTTATTCATTGGAAAAAAGCTGCGAATCAGAAGTCAAAGCTTGCTAAGCGTGTAAACGCACTAGCTTAATCCAATAAATCAAAAATTTATTTTTCCCTTCTTGGCTTCGGTCGGGGAGGGTTTTTTTGTGCGCTGATTTTTGGCTGCAATTTAGCCTGAAAAATCTCGTTTGAATTTAAAAAAAAACTGTGAGCAAATTCGCAGTCATTTTCCTGATATTGATTTGCGCTTGCCAATCCTATCGCAGGCTCTTTTCAGCTAAAAGGCGGAGTTAATTACAATGACATTGTAATCGAAAACGCGCCCTTCTTGCCGATAAGTCTCTATCGACCAAACATCGGTTTCCATGTAGGAGTATTCACACACATTCGAATTTCTAACCTCTACTTTAATCCAGAATTTCTGTTCGCGCAGCGAGGGTGCAATTCATCCGCATATTTATTAGGGTCCTTACAACCTGCTACTGATACACGTATCAATCTTAACTATATAGAGTTGCCTCTTATGTTTACTCTATTTCGTTTTAAGTTGCTTAGCTTAGAAGCAGGTCCCAATACAAGCATAAAGTTATCAGCAAAAGAAATTTCTGACAATGGAAAAAAGGATGCTAGTGATCGTTTTAATAAACCTTTTGACTTTGGAATTAGTGGTGGAGTAAGAGCGATCATTGGGGAGAAAATATCAATAGCTGGCCGGTATTATCACGGACTTGGTTCCGTACTTCAATTCCCCTTAGTCGCGCCAAATACTTTCCCGACAGGATCGTCTAAGAATATTCAGTTTAGCCTTCTTTATTTATTGTAATGACCAGGTAAGTTGCTGCGAATCAATGAACTTGATGCTTATCCATATTTCACACATTGATATTAACGATTAAAATTTCCTATTTTAGTCTTTGATGAATATCGATGACAATACTCCTCTAAATATCAAAAGCTGGTCGCCTGAAGACAGACCCAGAGAGAAATTGCTTTTGAAAGGAACCTCGGCCCTATCCGATGCTGAGCTGGTTGCGATTTTGATCGGCTCAGGCACTCCAAAAATGAGTGCCGTAGAGTTATCCAAGAAGATCCTGCTGCAAGGAAATAACAATCTGAATGAACTGGCCCGGCTTTCTGTGAAGGATCTCATGAAAATAAAAGGTATTGGCGAAGCAAAGGCAATCACCATCGTGGCCGCGCTTGAATTAGGTCGCAGAAGGAAGGAACAAGATCCTGAAGAGAAACCAAAAATAACCAGCTCAAAAGATGCGTTTGATCTTCTGAAAGGTGAAATGATGGATTTACCAAAAGAAGAATTTTGGGTATTGCTGATGAATCGGGCAAACCGCGTTATCAAAAAGAAACGAGTAAGCGAAGGTGGTGTATCCGGTACGGTTGCTGATCCGAAAATTATTTTCAAACTGGCATTGGAGGAACTGGCCAGTGGAATCATCGTAGCCCATAACCATCCATCTGGAAATTTGCAGGCAAGCCAAAGCGACATTGATCTGACCCGTAAATTGAAGGAAGCAGGTAAGTTTTTGGAAATTCAGCTATTGGATCACATCATCATCGCCAACCAGAAATACCTTAGCTTTGCGGATGAAGGAATGATCTAATGCGAATAGGAAAAATAATTTTTATTATCTCTGGTTTATTGGCACTCATGGGTCTTGCATTCATGTATTCGCCCGAATCGCAAAGGGAAGATGTCCCGTTATCCGTAAAGAAAGAACCCGAAAAAAAATCAGAACCTATTGTTCTTGTTGAGAAAGATATAAGCGCTATAAATGATCCTAATCCTTACACACAAAAAGTATTATCGCAATACCAAGAGTTTATCGAGCGGGCCATTCGTTTGGGCACTTCACCCGGGGCGGCAGTGGCCATTGTTAAAGATTCGTCTATTATCTATTTGAAAGGCTTCGGTCTAAAGCAGGTAGGTGAGCCTGATTCGATCAATACAAATACAGTATTCCGTTTAGGCTCTGTGTCAAAATGTTTTGCTTCGGTGTTGGCCGGCACATTGGTAAGTGACCAATTATTTAAATGGGATGATCCCATCATCAAATATCTTCCCGATTTTGAATTAAAGTCAAAAGAAAGCACCAAAAAACTTACCGTGCGTCATGTTCTATCACATACCATTGGTCTTCCTTACCACGCCTTTACCAATATGATTGAAGAAAGAGCTTCTCTCGATACGCTCTTTAAAGAATTAAGACACCTTGATCTTATTGGCGAACCCGGAAAAGTATACAGCTATCAGAATGTGGGATACAGCCTGATTGGTGAAGTGATTAAAGTGACTACACACAAATCATTTGAAGAAGCGTTGACCGAAAAAGTTTTCCTTCCACTTCACATGAAAAACAGTTCTGCATCATATAATGCTATGATTAACAATTCGAACATCGCAAAGCCTCATCTCTTTACCAGAAGGCATTGGGTTACTATTCCGGTGTCTGACACCTATTATGATGTAACACCAGCCGGTGGCGTAAATGCCAGTATTGGCGATATGGCGTTATGGTTAAAGGCATTATTAGGTAACGACCAGCAAGTGCTCACCAATGCCACACTCGATCAAATTTTTGAACCGCAGATCAGAGCGATTTCAAAAAACCGGAACTTCTGGAAATGGAAAAGACCGAAGGCATCCTATTATGCTCTTGGTTGGCGCGTGCTCACCTTTAAAAATGATACCATCGAATATCATGGCGGATATGTAAATGGTTATCGTAGTGAAGTGGCCGTTGATCGCAAAAACAGAATCGCCATCTGCGTGCTCACCAACTCCCCGGGTAATCTGGCCGATCAGTCTATTCCTGAATTTCTTTCTCGCTTCAGTCAGCAAGCCGATTCAATTACTGCGTGGGAAGAACGGAATAAGTATCTGCTGGTAGCCAAACAACCAAAAGAATCTCAACCTTATTTTCATAAATGAAACGATCCAATCTCTTTATTTTCACAGGGCTTATTGCCGTTATCTCATTGATTTTTTATTCTCTGCAAGACGGAAAATCAACAGCCGATTATCAGGCTTTCATTGAAAAAGAACGCCAAGAGAAAGATGAATTAATGAAATCAGGAGATGGCTCACCACTTCTGGCAGACACAATTCCGTTTGAAGGATTGAAGTATTTTCCTGTTAATGAAAAATATAATATCAAGGCAAAACTAGAACCAGTAGAAGAGAAGAAAGTAGTCCTGCTTGGCACAAGCGATGGAAAAGAGCAAAAGTATCTGGAATATGCTTATGCGATCTTTGACATGGATGGAATTGAAAACAAACTGCTTATTCTTGAATTGATGGATGCCGGTCCACTGCGCGGCAAGCTCTTTCTCGCTTTCGCGGATGAGAGTAGTGGAATAGAAACCTACGGTGCCGGTCGTTACCTCGATGTAAAGAAAGTGGCAGCAGCCACATCCATTGATCTGGATTTCAATCTTGCTTATAATCCGTATTGTGCCTATACCGAAAATTTCTCGTGTCCTTTTCCACCTAAAGAGAACATACTTAAAGTGGCCATACTAGCTGGAGAGAAAACCTATCACTAATTATCTGTAAGCAGTAATAAAGCTAATTTTTCCGAGCAGCTTACAGCTAAAAACCTGTAGCTCGTAGCTTTGTACTTCCATTTAGAAATCACTTAATAAACGCTTATTTTTGGCGCTCTGATTTTGTGAAAAAATGAAAATCTCATACAGCTGGTTAAAACAATACATCAACATACCTGAATCTGCCGAGGAGATCGGTGGCGTGCTAACCGCTACGGGCCTTGAAGTAGAAAGCGTAGAACCTTTTGAAACCGTAAAAGGTGGATTGAATGGTTTAGTGATTGGTGAGGTTTTAACCTGTGCAAAACATCCCAACGCTGATAAACTCTCTGTCACTACCGTTGATGTTGGTGGCGAAAGACCTTTTAATATTGTTTGTGGAGCTTCTAATGTAGCAGCCGGGCAAAGAGTTGTAGTGGCCACACCGGGCACCACTCTCTATCCGACTAAAGGGCAACCATTCACGATTAAGTCTGCCAAAATCAGAGGCGAACAATCTGAAGGAATGATTTGTGCTGAAGATGAAATCGGTCTTGGCGAAAGTCATGACGGAATCATTGTGCTCACTACCGATGTTGCTAATGGAACACCCGCTTCTTTATTTTATAAAATTGAATCTGATTATACACTGGAGATTGGTCTTACGCCAAACCGTGCCGATGCTACTTCACATGTCGGTGTAGCCAGAGATATTAAAGCCGCAAAAAAACGCGAGCTCTGCCTACCATCTGTTGATGCATTCAAAACAGACAATACTCAGTTAACCATTCCGGTTACTGTTGAATTATCGGAGGCTTGTCCTCGCTATTCCGCAGTTACCATTTCAGGGATTACGGTAAGTGAATCACCTGAATGGCTGAAGATCCGGTTAAAATCGATTGGGCTCTCTCCGATCAACAACATTGTTGATATCACCAACTTTGTGTTGCATGAAACCGGCCAACCCATGCATGCATTTGATGCGGATGAGATCACTGGCAAAAAAGTAAGTGTAAAGACATTACCGGCAGGAACGAAATTCAGGACATTGGACGACAAAGAGCGATCACTTTCTTCCCATGATCTGATGATCTGCAACACCAAAGAACCCATGTGTATAGCTGGAGTGTCTGGTGGAATAAAATCAGGTATCTCAGCAAAGTCGAAAAATATATTTCTAGAGAGTGCCTGCTTCTCTCCGGATTACATTCGCAAAACAGGCATGAATCATCAATTAAAAACTGATGCATCATTCCGTTTTGAGCGAGGCACAGATCCAAACATGACGGTGTATGCGTTGAAAAGAGCTGCACTATTAATTAAAGAAATTGCCGGAGGATCTATCTCGTCTGAGATCATTGATGTTTATCCTAACAAGATTGAAAACAAAACCATCCTCGTAAGAGATAAGAATGTAACACGATTGATCGGTAAAAATGTTTCCAGAGAAGTAGTGTTTTCTATACTCGAAGGGTTGGATATCGTTGTTACGGATAAAAAAGAAGACAGCTTTATGGTGTCGGTTCCACCCTATCGGGTTGATGTAACACAAGAAGCTGATGTAGTGGAAGAAATTCTTCGCATCTACGGGTTCAATAACATTGAACTTTCAGAAATTGTAGGCACCGATTATCTCGCAGAGTTTCCCGAGAAGGACATCAACAAATTCAGGCGCACTACAGCTGCCTTGTTGGTGAACAATGGGTTTTATGAAATCCTTACCAACTCACTCACCAATGCTGCCTATCAGCAAAAGCATTCTTTAAAATTCAATGGCGAGCCCGTTGAAATCTTAAATAAGCTCAGTGAGGAACAGGGAATTCTAAGACAAACCATGCTTTTTACAGGTCTTGAAGTTTGTGCGTACAACATCAACCGAAGACAAAAAGACCTCAAGCTTTACGAGTTAGGAAAAATCTATTGGAAGAACCCTAAAGTGCCAACAAAAGAAGAAGTAAGTGCTACTTATAAAGAGGAAGAACGTATGGCGCTTTACATGACAGGCAACTATGAAACTGAAAACTGGAAAAACAAACCACGCGCTATTACTTATTTTGATTTAGCACAACAGGTTTCGCATCTTCTTGAGAAGTCTTCGGTAACAAATCTTAAACAGGAGAAACTAAACGATCCGCTATTTGATTACGGCATGCGACTAATTAAAAGCACAAAAGAAATTGGAAAACTAGGTAAAGTGAAAACTGCCCTCGTTAAAGATTTTGGCATCAAGCAGGAAATATTTTATGCCGACATAAATACCGCCTTGCTTTTCAAGTCGGCAAACCCTAAGTTCGTTGTACAGGAAGTAGTCAGGTTCCCTGAGGTGCGAAGAGACTTATCATTGGTATTGGATAAGCAAGTGACATTTGAAGAAATCAAAGAATTGGTGTTCACAACCGAGAAACGGTTGATTACTGAGATCATTGCCTTTGATGTTTATGAGGGAGATAAAATCCCGCAAGGAAAAAAAGCGTATGCGCTTGGATTCACGTTGCAGGATGAAAACAAAACCTTGACGGATGAGGAGATTGAAAAAGTGATGGTGAAGCTGATGGTTGCGTTTGAAAGTAAGATGAGCGCATTGATTAGAAAATAACAAACTGATTCGAACCGCTGGATGAACGATGAGGTGTAAATCCAAATCTGAAATTCCGCCTTCAGAATCCAAAACAATATCACATGGATCAAGAAGCATTGAAAACCAGTCTTAATGGCCTGGAGAGGAAACTTTTAGTGTTGCTCAATGAGCACAAATCATTAAAAGACGAATTGAGAGGGCTAAAGCTTGAAAACCATGAACTAAAGGCTGATGTGAAGAAACGGGAAGAGCAATTGTCGCATTTTAAAAATCAGATTAAAATCACTAAAATTGTAGACTATATTAACCCGGAAGACGGAAGTATTTCGGAGTTGAAAAGGAAAGTAGACGAGTATATCCGTGAAATCGATAAATGCATCGCTCAAGTGAGCAGATAACCCGGAAATGTTGATGGACGAACTCTCAGTGAAAATAAAGATTGCAGACCGCGAATACCCCATGAAGGTAAACCGCAAGGAAGAAGAAAAGGTACGTGCGGCCGGCAAGCTCATCAACGAGAAAATAAAGTACTACAAAGACCAGTTTGGTATTGATGATAAGCAAGACCTTTTGGCGATGGTAGCATTTGATTGTTTGGTCGATAAGATGGCAGAAGAAGTAAGTCTGCAGGAAATAGATCAAACTGTGGTTGAAAAAGTAAATCAACTCAATCAGCTAATTTCTCAAGCTCTCTAATTCTCTTTTTTATTCTCCCTCCTTCAGTTTTGGTCGAATGACCATCCGGGTGTTTTAACATTAAAATACCTAAACAATGGATTCACCAACAACAGAAACCAATAGCTTGATCATCATCTTTCTATTGGCCTTCATTTCAAGCATACTAATTGCATTATTTCTGGGTTCATTTCTTTACAAAAGAAGACTGAAGAAAAACAAACAAGAAAACGAAGAGAAAGCCAGGCTAATTATTAAAGAAGCCGAACTGCAGGCCGAGAACATTAAGAAAGACAGAATTCTTGAAGCCAAAGAAAAATTCCTCAAAATGAAACAGGAATTTGAAGAGGATGCCAACCGCAAGAAAAACCAGATCATCACTAACGAACAAAAAATCAAACAGCGCGAAGCTCAACTTTCGAAAGAACTAGAGACCTTGAAACGCAAAGAGTCAGACATTGATGAAGAAAGACAAAGCCTCGCTCAACAGCATGAACTGGTAAAGAAGCGCAAAGAAGAGTTAGATAAATTCAACGCTCAAAAAGTGGCAGTCCTGGAAGGCATCTCAAAACTGACAGCCGATCAGGCCCGCGATCAGCTGATCGAATCCTTGAAGGAAGAGGCAACCACCAAAGCAAGTTCTTACATCAAAGACATCATGGAGGAGGCCAAACTAACTGCCACCAAAGAAGCCAGAAAAATTGTTGTGGAAACCATTCAGCGCACGGCCACAGAACACGCAGTAGAAAACTGTGTTTCCATTTTCAATATTGAAAGTGACGACATCAAAGGAAAAGTAATAGGAAGAGAAGGGCGTAACATTCGCGCCCTGGAAGCAGCCACCGGAGTTGAAATTATTGTCGATGATACCCCAGAGGCCATCATCATTTCTGGATTCGATCCTGTTCGCAGGGAGATAGCTCGCCTATCTCTTCACCGTTTGGTGCAAGATGGTCGTATTCACCCGGCTCGCATTGAAGAGATTGTGGCCAAAACCACCAAGAATATAGAAGATGAAATTATAGAAATTGGTGAACGCACCGTGATCGATTTAGGTATTCATGGACTTGCGCCTGAACTGGTCAAAATGATAGGTCGCATGCGTTATCGTTCTTCTTATGGTCAAAACTTATTACAACACTCACGCGAAGTAGCCAACCTTTGTGGGATCATGGCTGCAGAACTTGGACTCAACGTAAAACAAGCCAAGCGTGCAGGATTGCTTCATGACATCGGTAAAGTATGGCACGAAGAATTAGAAAAACCGCACGCTATTGTGGGCATGGAATTGGCTCAAAAGTATAAAGAGCATCCAATCATCTGCAACGCCATCGGTGCTCACCACGATGAGATCGAAATGACTAGTATTCTTTCACCCATCGTGCAGGCATGCGATGCAATTTCAGGTGCAAGACCAGGCGCAAGACGCGAGGTGATGGAGCAATACATCAAGCGCTTAAAAGAACTTGAAAGTGTGGGGATGAGTTTCGAAGGTGTTGAAAAGTGTTACGCTATTCAGGCTGGCCGTGAGTTACGAGTGATTGTGGATGCGGAAAAAGCAACTGATGAACGAGCTTCTCAATTAAGCTTCGACATTTCACAGAAAATTGAAAAGGATATGCAATATCCGGGTCAGATTAAAGTGACCGTGATTCGCGAAATGCGCAGTGTGGCTTACGCTAAATAAAAATAAAAAACGAGTTAAAAAGCCCTGGACTCAGGGCTTTTTTTGTAATGAGTTAAACTAGTCATTAAAAGATATTGTCTATTCTATTAACGGTATTCATTTGAAAATACTAATCGGATACATTTATACTAATTCAATACTATAAGAAAATAACACCGTTGTGAAATTTAAGTCAATGCTCATTTTCTTAATTCTCAGCTACTCTGCCTGCTTTGGCCAACGGTTAGAAATTGATACAATAGCTCGTGAAGATGCAATAGAGTCAGCAAAATTACAGTATGAAAAAACCATAGCAGGCAATTCACAACTCTTTAATGGAGTACGATATGTTGATGTATTCATGGATAAAAAACAAATTGGTCATCCTTTTTATTTTAATGACGACTGGGAAGAGGGATTTGTCCATTACGATGGTCAACTGTATGAGCATGTTTTATTGCGCTATAATATAATCGATGAAAATATACTTATCGACCACGTTCAAAGTCATGCAACGATCAAACTCAATGTTGAAAAAATAAAATACTTTGGTATTAATAATCACACTTTCGTGTGGTTGAAAAGTGACCCTGAAAATACAATTCAAAAAGGATTTTATGATCTCCTGTATTCTAATAAATCAAAAATATATGCGAAACGGTACAAAACCACCATCGATATCGCAGAAGAAAAAGTAATGGAGGTCAAGTTTGTAGATAAGATAAAACTCTTTCTCGTTAGGGATGATAAATACTACACAATCACAAATAAAAAATCAGTACTTAATGCATTTGGTGAATCTAAATCCGTTATAAAGAAATTTCTTTCCCAGGAAAAAATAAATTTCCAGTCGGATCCAGAGTTCGCTTTGATAGCTCTGACCACTTACTATGATGAATTGAAAAAATGAGTATAAAATCCATTCATGGTATAAAAACTATTGGTATCATCCTCTTGTGTCTGACCATGTCAAAATCGTGGAGTCAAACTGAAAATCGGATTAGCGGGGACTTTAAAAACATACGCTTCCTTCAACTGATAGAAGAACTCGAAAGAAAAAGTGACCATCGGTTTTTCTTCAATCTCGCTTTGGTGGATAGCTTAGTGGTGAATATCGCAGTATCGGGTAAAACAATTTCCGAGATCTTGAATGAAGTTCTATCCGACACTGAATTAAAATATGCCATAACCGAAACGCATAAAGTTTACATTACCCCTAAAGAATCCGTGGTCACCGAATTACCTGCTGATTTCTTTAAGACTAATATTTCCAACGATGACAACCGAAAGAAATATAGATATGTCCATCAAGAGGAAAGTGAAAAAACTAAAACTGAAAAAGTAATTGTCATAGGCACCAAAAGCTCTACAATAAAACTTAATGCCAGCATCGCAGGCTACATTAGGAATATAAAATCAGGCGAGCCTGTGATTGGCGCTACTGTCATGATTGTAGAGCCTATGATTGGCGTGGCTACTGATCAGTTTGGGTATTACTCGATCACATTGCCCAAAGGCAAGCATCAATTACACATGCGCAGTATTGGCATGAAAAACACTAAACAGAATATCATTCTGAATGCCGATGGAAAATTGAATATCGAAATGGAAGAGGACGTAACTCCACTGAAAGAAATCATTGTGGAATCAGAACGCGATGTGAAAGTGATGAGCATGCAAATGGGTGCTGAAAAACTGGATCTTAAAACCATGAAACAAATTCCACTTGCGTTAGGCGAAGTAGATATTATCAAAGCAGTGCTTACGTTACCTGGTGTGCAAAGTGTAGGCGAAGCTACCGTGGGTTTTAATGTTCGTGGCGGAACAACTGATCAAAACCTGATCTTGTTTAATGATGCCGTCATCTATAATCCTTCACACCTTTTTGGGTTCTTTTCCGCTTTCAATCCAGACGTTGTAAAAAATGTTGAGTTATTCAAAAGTAGTATACCGGCAGAATACGGAGGGCGGATTTCGTCAGTGTTAGATATCAGCACGCGTGAGGGAAACAAAAAGAAGTTCTCAGGTTCGGGGGGAATTAGTCCGATCACTGGAAGAATTTCCTTAGAAGGCCCTATCGCCAAAGAGAAGAGTTCATTCCTATTTGGAGCACGATCAACCTACTCCGATTGGCTATTGAACAAAATCCCTTCATCCGGATTCAAAAATAGCACAGCGTCATTTTATGATGTCAATCTTAATGTAAATCACGAATTCAGCACGAAGGATTATCTTCACCTATCCGGCTATATTAGTAACGACCGGTTCAAACTGCAGAATGATACTTCCTATACCTATAGCAATAAAATAGCAGCTGTTAAATGGCGTCATATTTTCAATAACAAATTCTTTGGTGAACTCGGTGGCAACTATAGTGGATATGACTACGCGATTTCAAGTGACAAAAATCCAGTTAACGCTTTTGAACTATCCTACGCATTAAAGCAATCCAACATTAAAGCTGATTTCAACTACTATTTAAACGCTAAACATACAGTAAACTTTGGCGTAGGAACAGTCTTTTACAAACTATCACCGGGAAACTTAAATCCAGTAGGCAATGAATCGCTGATTGTTTCAGATATTCTTCAAACAGAACAAGCTAATGAAAGCGCTCTTTATCTAAGCGATCAATTTGAAGTAAATTCACGTCTGTCTTTAAATTCAGGATTGCGTTATTCGTTCTTCAACAGCATTGGCCCCAGTGATGTATTCATGTATGAACCTGGCGTAACAAAAGATAATACTACCATTACAGATACGGTGAGTTATACATCAGGAAAAAAAATATCCACGTCTGGCGGACCAGAAATACGTCTTTCTGCCCGTTATACATTACCCGGCAACTCATCAATAAAAGTAAGTTTTAACCGGATGCGGCAATATCTTCAGATGTTATCCAATACAACAGCCATCGCTCCAACTGATATATGGAAGCTCAGTGATCCCTATATTAAACCACTTTTGGGAAATCAGTTCTCAATAGGTTACTATAAAAATGCAAGAGCTATTGAGTTGTCCATAGAAGCATATTACAAGCAAATGCAAAATTTTCTCGACTATAAAGGAGGTGCCGAACTAATCCTAAATCATCACATCGAAACAGACATTATCAATGCGAAAGGTAAAGCCTATGGTGCTGAGTTTATGATAAAGAAACCCAGTGGTAAATTCAACGGTTGGCTGAGTTACACCTATTCACGTTCATTGATCCGCGCGGATGGTCGCTTTCCAAGCGAGGTAATCAATCAGGGTAAATACTATCCTAGCAATTACGATAAACCTCATGCTGTTAATTTTATTGGTAACTATAAATTCAACAGAAGATTTAGTGTGTCGGCCAATACTACATATAGCACTGGAAGACCAATTACGTTACCCCTTACAAAATATGATGTTGATGGAACATCAAGACTGTTCTATTCAGACAGAAATCAATATCGAATACCTGACTATTTTCGAATTGACTTAGGGATTAACATAGAAGGAAATCATAAAATTAAAAAACTAGCTCATAGTTCATGGAGCCTATCAGTATACAATCTAACTGGAAGAAAAAATGCTTACTCGGTCTACTTCACGTCTGAGAATGGTGTAGTAAAAGGTTATAAGCTGTCCATCTTTGGTCGACCCATTCCTACCATCACCTACAACTTTAAATTTTAACCAAGATGAAAAGAGTTGCCTGGTTATTGATTCTGATGGTTGGTTGTATTGATCCATACATGCCTCCTGAAATAAAGCCGGCAGGAGCTCTGCTGGTAATCAACGGACATATCGATGTGAATAGTAAAAGTATCATTAAGCTAACCCGCTCACAAAATCTTTTTGAAAATGAGGAATCAGAAAAGGTAAACAACGCATCGGTCTGGCTTGAAGATGAAAATGGATTAACGTATCCGTTGGAAGAAGAAGGTAATGGAATCTACTCCCTCATACCACAAGTATTCGCCCAGGTAAAGCATCGGCTTAACGTAAAAACAGAAGATCAGAAAAAATACTCATCTGAATTTGTTGAGCTTAAAAATAGTCCACCCATAGATAGCGTTTCATGGGAAGTGACATCAGAATCAGGCGTTGCTATTTATGTAAATACGCATAGCCCTGAAACCAATACTGGTTACTATCGTTGGAAATTTGAAGAAACATGGCTTTACCGATCAGCTTATCCATCGGATTATATATATAACAACGATACCCATGCTGTTGATTTTAGGCAAGGTAATATTTACGAATGCTGGCGTTCCAAATCCTCCTCCGATGTGCTTATCAGTTCAACTTCAAGACTTAGCAAAAATGTCATTCGTAAATTTCCACTCACCATGATTGAACAGCGTGATGAAAGACTTAAGCTAACATACAGCATACTGGTGAAGCAATATTCCATAACAGAGGCCGCCTTTCTTTACTGGAAACAACTAGAGAAAACCACTGAAGATTTAGGTACTATCTTCAGTCCAATGCCTTCGCAAGTAAAGGGGAATTTTTTGTGCACATCCAACCTGAAAGAAAATGTTCTTGGGTACTTCTCCATGGGAGCAAGTTCAGAAACAAGAATTTTTATTAGTTCACTAGAACTACCAAACCCTACTACCTACAATACATATTACAAAGATTGTATACTAAGAGAATTAATGAATGCCGATGTTCCGTTTTTTGCCGGACCATATATAATTGTGGGTGAAATTCGCAATCCAAGAGGTCCCGGGGCTATCGGATATTATTTCACAACCATTCCTTGTGCCGATTGCCGAGTGGCCGGAGGAACGAACATAAAACCTGACTTCTGGCCATGATAATTCGAGTTGCCACTTTTCTGCTTTCTCTCCTTGCAAGTGGCCATTATACATATGGTCAATCAGGTGTAGAGAACGCAATTGTGAAAAAACTGAATACCTATCAACGCAATACATTGCAAGAAAAAGTCTTTGTTCACCTTGATCGTACTTTCTATGTGGGTGGCGAAACCATGTGGATGAAAGTTTATGTGATGGATGGATATGAACATCGCCCTATGACTTTAAGCAAAGTAGTATATGTTGATGTTTTAGACCGGAACCTACAGCCTGTGCTTCAAACTAAAATCAGCATAGAGAATGGTTATGGTAATGGCTCTGTTCAGATACCGGCATCGCTGGGCTCTGATAATTACACCGTAAGAGCTTACACCAGCTGGATGAAAAATTTTAGTGCTGATTTCTATTTTCACCAAGCGATCAGCATTGTAAATGTCTTTCAACGACCCGATGAAAAAAATAAAACCATCGACACCAAGCTCGATGTACAATTCTTTCCAGAAGGCGGAAATTTGATTGATGGTATTAAAAGTAAAGTGGCATTCCGGGTAGTCGATTTTTCAGGCAATGGCATTGCATTTAGCGGGGCAGTTCTTAATAGTAAAGGTGACACGGTTGTCATGCTAACACCTGTTAAATTTGGGATTGGTCATTTTAAAATCACCCCCAAAACAGAAGAGAACTACCAAGTAGTTATTAAAGAAATTAATGGAAACGTAACCCGGAACAAACTTCCATCCATTCAACTCAATGGTTATACCTTGATGGTAACTGATACTTCAGAGAACAGAGTAAAAATTCAAATTCGAAGGAAAGATAATAATAGCACATCTGATCAGATCTACGTAGTTGGTCACACACGAGAAATCGTAAAGTCAGCCTCATTGCAAAATCTGAATGCAGGCGAAATTTGTATCTTAATCAATAAAAAAGAATTAGGCGAAGGCATCGTTCATTTTACTGTATTCGACCAGCATTTTCAGCCTGTGTGTGAGCGACTGTATTTTAATCGACCATTGAACACCCTCCCTTTGGTTATAAGTTCAGACAAAATCAATTACGAACCCCGTAGCAAGATCATCCTTCAAACAAGTATCAAAAGTGATTTATCTATCGATGCAAATGCCTCGCTATCTGTTTTTAAGAACGACTCCTTACAACAATTTAATCCAGCCGATATACAAAGCTACCTCTGGCTTACTAGTGAACTGAAAGGCAATATCGAATCACCTGAATATTATTTCTCCAACAATATCCTGGTGGATCAGGCGATGGATAACCTGATGCTTACTCATGGATGGAGTCGAATCAAATGGAATGAAGTACTTCAGCCATCAAATAAAATGCTCACTTTCCTACCAGAGTATCGTGGACACATTATCACTGGAAAAGTTATTGACATTAGTTCCTTGAGATCCGTTCAAGGGATACCAGCATATCTATCTGTATCAGGCAAAAGAATTCACCCTTATCTGACTTACAGCAACGTAGATGGCCGGGTCATTTTTGAAACCAATCATTTATTCGGCAGCAGACAACTAATTACTCAAACAGGTCCATCACAAAATACTACCCGACTCGAAATTGAATCACCCTTTTCAGAAGCAATTTCAAGTACAACACTGCCATATTTAAAACTAAAGGAGAATTTGAAAGGACCGTTAACCTTAAGAAGTATTTCGATGCAAACTGAAGATATGTTTTATCGCGGTCGTGTTAAGAATCAACCTCAAACTTCCGACAGTTCAGCTTTTTATGGAAATGCCTCGGAACAATATCAACTCGATGAGTATACTCGTTTCCCCGCTATGGAAGAAGTAATACGGGAATACGTGAAGGGTGTACGCCTCAGGAAAAAAGATGACGAATATTTCTTCAAAGTTTTAAATGGTCCTGAAAACTATATTTTCGAAAATGGTCCTTTTGTATTGCTCGATGGGGTGCCCGTGTTCAATACAACTAAGATCATGGAAATGGACCCATTAAAAATCAAGCACATTGATGTGGTTACAAATCATTATTACTATGGCCAATTCACCTTCGATGGTATCATGAGCCTACGAACTTATAAAAATGATATGGGCGGCTTTGAGCTAGATCCTGGCACCATTGTGATTAACTATGAAGGTTTGCAGTCAAAAAAAGAATTCTTCGCTCCACGCTATGAGAAGGCAAGTGATCGGCTTAGCCGAATGCCAGATTCAAGAAACCTTTTGATGTGGATTCCCGATCTCACAATCAATTCCAAAAGTAAAGAAATAGAATTCTACTCATCCGATGAATCCGGCATTTATAAAGCAATAATTCAAGGTATTACTCAAAGCGGAGATCCCATATTTGAAACTTACTCCTTTGAAGTCAAATCCAACAATCAATGAACTAACATTCATAACAAAGAAACAACATTTACTTCAACAAATAACGGTACTTTGTTCTTCTCGGAGTGCTACCTTATTTTACCAAAACAGTAAACGAAAATGATTCGCTTTTCCGAAGACGAGACTATTGGCATTCTAAAGGAAAAGTCACAGTGAGATCAGAAGGTTTCAGAAATAGCACTCTTGCACTGGACACCGGACATCACCACAAACCAAGGAAAAGATCAGGTTGAATTCTATACTTTTGATCTGAAAGGCTCTTTCGTTATCATGGTAGAAGGGATAACTGCCAATGGCGAAGAGGAAACTGCAATCAGTCATTTTAAAGTTGTTCCGCAATAAAAATGATTTTAATTATCTTAGCGAAAACTATATCTTCTATAACGTGTTCAAGAATCGCATTGCTGTTAAAATAGCATTCTTTATCAATGGTTTTATTTTCGCTAACTGGGTATCGCGTCTTCCACGCATTCAGGAGCAATACCATGCTGACAATGGAAGTATTGGCCTTGTTTTATTAGCACTTTCCTGTGGAGCTGTACTTGCCATGCCATTTACAGGATGGATCATCATAAAAAATGGAAGCAGGCTAATAACGTTATTTTCCCTCATCATGTACTGCGCGTTGGTTCCAATCATTCCGCTCCTACCGAACATTGCTACGTTAGTCATACTATATTTTATCGTAGGCACTGTTACCGGCATGCTTGATGTTGCTATGAATGCGCAGGCTGTAATGGTAGAGCAACAATATAATAAACCAATCATGACTTCATTCCATGCATTGTTTAGCATCGGTATGGCCTTAGGAGCGTGGTGTGGTGCCCTGTTTACTGATTTAGGACTTAACCTCACCTATCACTTTACCATTGTTGTTGGTATTTCACTAATTGCTACATTTTGGGCGAGCGCAAATTTGATTCATGATCGTCCTGATCCATCAGCGAAACATGATGGACCGCTATTCCGATTACCAAATGCATCGTTGGTTAGTATTGGCATCATTGCATTTTGCTGTATGATTGGTGAAGGTGCCATGTCCGAATGGTCGGTTAATTACATGGAAAACATTGCTCTTGCAAGCAAAGCGCTTGCCCCTATTTCACTTTCCGCTTTCGCTACTGCTATGACTATTGGAAGAATCTTTGGCGATCGTATTCGAATGAAGTTAGGTGATAAAAATCTCATCATACTTGGTGGAATGATCGCTACGCTGGGTTTGTGCATCGCACTAATATTCCCGCTACCGTATATAGCCATCACTGGATTTTTCTTAGTGGGCCTTGGCTTATCATCTATTGTGCCTATTGCTTATAGTATTGCTGGTAATTCTAAAAATCTTCCTCCAGGTGTCGGACTCGCTATGGTAACTACTGTTGGGTATTCGGGATTCCTTTTTGGTCCTCCAATCATAGGCTTTATTGCCGATTGGCAATCGTTGCGATTGGCTCTTGGTGCTATTGCTGTTCTTTTTGTGGTCATGACCCTGCTAAGTGCGAGGTATAAATCATAGTATAATGAGCATTGAACAATTAGAACATGGCTCGAAGGGAGCTTTCCTGATCAAGGAAAATAATCAACAACTTGCTGACATGACATATTCCAAAGCAAGCGATCATTTAATCATTATTGATCACAGTGAGGTTTCAGATGCATTTCATGGAAAAGGTGCGGGCAAACAATTAGTAACTGCAGCAGTGAACTATGACCGCGAAAAGAAAATAAAAACACTTCCTCTCTGACCCTTTTGCAAAAGCAGTGTTTGATAAGACTTCCTAATTCAGCGATATCCTTAGTAATTAATCATTCTTTTTGCAATGCTCGTTATCAATTCCTCATACTCAAACCCTCCCTCATATCTTTTTACTAGCCATCTCGAAACAATCGTTCCGAGTATGTTCAGAAAAATTAAAGGTACCTAGGAGCGTGAGCGGTTAGAATTGACTGATGGTGATTTTCTTGATCGCGATTGGATGCGTGGGCACCAAGATAAACTGGTCATTATCTATCACGGACCGGAAGGAAACAGTGCGCGCCATTATTCAAAAGGAGTAGCACACTATTTTTATCAACAAGGATGGGATACACTAGCATGGAATTGCAGAGGGTGCAGTGGTGAAATGAATCGCTTG
Organism: Bacteroidota bacterium; assembly: GCA_947470895.1. Classification (GTDB taxonomy): domain Bacteria; phylum Bacteroidota; class Bacteroidia; order Cytophagales; family Cyclobacteriaceae; genus ELB16-189. Next base: position 9,463 of record CANIVF010000007.1, on the reverse strand, counting down.
CCTCGGTTTTATCATCATGGCGCAACGCAAGACATTGCGGCTGTCATCGATCATGCGTTAAAGAAAAAGTATACACATATCTCCTTGGTTGGTTTCAGAATGGGTGGCAGCATGTCATTAAAATATACAGGTGAACGAAAAGAGAACTTGCCTTCTGAAATAAAATTGGTAGTCACTTTTTCTGTTCCTTGTGATTAGGTGCCAGAACACGAGAGCTTGATAAGCAAAAACAAATTCTATCTCAACCGGTTCTTAAAAAAGTTAGAAAGAAAAATAATCTCTAAATCAATTAAGTTCCCTGAACTTATTACTTCCAAAGGTTTAGAAAAATTCCAGAGCTTTCGCGATTTTGATAATCGGTTTACGGCTCCCTTGCAGGGCTTTGCTGATGCCGATGACTTTTATACAAGGGCATCATCAGAACCCTATATTTCGTTAATACAAATTCCTACATTAATTGTCAACGCGCTTAATGATCCTTTTCTGCCAGAAGCTTGCTGTCCTTTCAACATAGCAGAAGATCATCGTCATGTTCACCTGGAAACTCCTGCACGAGGAATGCATGTTGGTTTTTCATTGACTGGTAAATCTGAAAATTAGATGGAGATACGGGCTTTTGAATTCGTCAACTCACTGAACAAATAGGGAGATTAAAAATTAAAACCAATTAAGTTTTTGTAACTTGATTCCTCATAAAAAACCTACTATATGAAACTACTACTTGTTGTCTGCATCCTATTGTGCGCCAGTAATCTATTTGCTCAACAAAATGATGGCGTGGTCGATTTAAAAAAACACAAAATCGTAATGCAATTTACCGATGGCGATTCTCTATCGCAGGTTACCCTGTTGGGACAGGTGAAAAACATTCGTACAGCCTGGCCAAATGCTGATATAGAGGTAGTGTGTCATGGAGGCGGACTTGAATTATTGCAAACTGCTAAATCAAAAGCATCAAGCCAAATTACTGAATGGAGTGTAAAGGGCGTAGTATTCGCTGCGTGTAACAACACCATGAAAAAAAGAAACATAAAAAAAGAAGATCTACTTACTTCTGTGATTGTTGTGCCTTCAGCGATGATCGAACTTACTTTAAAGCAAGAAACGGATTGGGCCTATGTAAAGGGCGGCGATTAAGTTGATTTATTCTTTCTTCAAACTCATTGTAAACTCATCTGAAAGTAAATTTTTTAATCATACATTGAGCTCTGTATAAATTTTATGATGAATACCGCTTTCACTAAAAAATCAGTATGCTTAAATATTTAATTGCCGTTATTTTTATGGCCACACTGGCTTCACCAACCTTTGGACAGATCCAAAAGGCAGAGCAAAATTTGCAAAGCATCATAAAACAATTTGATGTCGTGGGGCTTTCTGTTGCCGTTGTCAAGAAAGGCGAAATCATTTATACCCATTCCTTCGGCATGAAAGACATTGAAAATAACCTGCCACTCACCGACCAAAATATTTTTAGGATTGCATCGATATCAAAATCCTTCACAGCAACATCCATTATGCAATTGGTCGAGGCTAAAAAACTTTCGTTACAAGACGACTTTAGCAATTTGGTTGGTTTTAAAATAAGTAATCCAAAATTTCCAAACACAGTCATAACTCTCAAAATGGTGCTCTCGCATACCTCTAGTATTAACGATAGCCAAGGGTATTTTACGTTAGATGCTATTGATCCGACTAAAAATGCAGACTGGGCTAAATGTTACAATGACTATGAGCCTGGCAAAGGCTATCAATATTGTAATCTCAACTATAACATGATTGGCACCGTGATTGAGAAAAAATCCGGTGAACGTTTCGACACGTATGTAAAGAATCACATCTTAACCCCCTTGAAATTATATGGAGGTTATTGTGTTGATTCGTTAGATAACAATCGTTTTGCTACATTATATGCTTATGATTCAACAAAACATTTTACCGCTTCGCCAGCTGCGTATGCAGCGCGTAAGGAAGAAATAAAAAACTATGTGATGGGCTATAGCACACCCATATTTTCTCCTACCGGTGGAATGAAAATATCTGCCTCCGATCTGGCCAAATACATGATCATGCATATGAATGGAGGAAGCTACCAGGGAGTTAAAATCATTTCTAAAAAGAGTTCAGCTTTAATGCAAACACCTATTTCTGATGAAGAAGGTTACGGTTTAGCCATCAGTAATCTTAATGATCTGATTTCTGGCAAAGTAATGACCGGCCACACTGGATCAGCCTATGGTCTTTATAGCGCCATGTTTTTCCATCCTAAGGAAAAATTTGGAATCGTGGTGATTACCAATGGTTGCAATGGAACATACACCAATGGTATAAGCGATGTATTGAGATCATCCTTGAATAGTTTATATGACAACCTAATAAAATAGTATGGAATATAAAGCATCCTTAGATCGGATTGCAAAGACAATTACTGTTTTAATTACCATATTATTCTCAGCAATATCATTCTGGAATTCATGGTTAATGTATACGTCTTTCGATACCGTAAAGCATTTTGGTGGAAATATCATTGCAGTGATTCTGATTTTAATCATTTATGCAGGCTGCTATCTTTTCAGGCCCATCAGCTATGTTATTGAAAAGAATTGGCTTATAATCAAACGTCCGTTAAAAGATTATCAGCTCGATATCGATAAAATAAAAAATGCCTCATTGTTGAGTGATGAGTCGATGAAGTGGACAGCAAGAACATTTGGTGTGGGTGGTCTCTTTGGGTACTATGGAAAGTTCAGGAACCAGACATTTGGAGGTATGACCTGGTACGCAACACAACGAAAAAACTATCTGGTAATTGAAACAATTAATAACCGGAAAATTGTTTTAACTCCTGATGACACCGATATGTTAAAGGAAATTGAAAAATTGATTAAAAAAAGTATCCATTAATAATGACGAGTTATTTCATCATACCTGATCTTGGCGATTCCGGTATGGATCACTGGCAAACTTACTTTGAGAACTCAGGAGCTAACTTTAAGAGAATCATTCAAAAAGAATGGGACGCCACATTGTGCACGGATTGGGTAACTACCGTTGAAAAAAGTATTTCCATGTATGATCACGCAAAAGTTGTTTTGCTTGGTCACAGTTTAGATTGCGCTACTGTTGCGCATTGGGCTCGTCAGTATCAGAAAAAAATACGAGGAACATTACTTGTTGCACCCAGCGATATCAAAAATCCAGTATACACTTTTCCGGCAATGGAGTTTAATCCAATTCCTAAAGAAAAAATCAATTTTAAAACCATAGTAGTTGCCCGTTCAAACGATCCATGGGGTCCCTTGAAACGTGCGAAATACTTTGCCGATCGTTTGGGTAGTGAATTCCTTGATATTGGTGAGGCTGGCCACATCAACGCTGCATTCGATCATGGGGAATGGAAAGAAGGGCTAGCGATCTTGAAGAAACTGAATTAATTTATCATTGGACTCTATAATCAAAAATGAAATCTATTTTAGCAACCGAAAAACTAAGACTCAGGGAGCTTACAGAAGGAGACACAGCATTCATCATAGAGCTTGTTAACAGTTCCGGTTGGATCAAATACATTGGTGATCGAAACATAAAAACACCAGAACAAGCAAAAGCTTATCTCGAAAATGGCCCAATAAAAAGTTATCAGGAAAATGGTTTCGGCCTATGGCTGGTAGAAACTAAACACAATAAGAACCCCATTGGCATGTGCGGCCTGCTGAAGAGAAATTATTTGGAAGATCCTGACATTGGATTTGCATTTTTACCAGAATTTATTGGTCAGGGTTATGGTTTTGAAGCCGCTGCGGCCACCCTGTCATTAGCTAAAGACCAATTAAAATTACGTACACTTTGTGCTATAACGATGCCCACCAATCACGCATCCATAAGACTTTTAGAAAAAATCGGGTTGAAATTCATAAAGTCATTCTACCCTCCTGATAACCATGAAGAATTAAGCCTCTATCAGATGAGCTTCTTTCAAAATTAGTACTTATAAAAAGTGGTACGATTTCAGGATCATGGAAACTTTTTATCTAAAAAGATGAAACTAGGTTAAGCTATTGTAGTTTGATTTAAAGACGAATAAAACTAAATATATGAAGGCTGAAAAAACCACATAAAATACGGTAGTGAAATCGTGATCTGAATTGGGTGCTTTCACAGGGTTTTATTATCTTAGTATTTCGAAAAATCTAAACTATGTTGCGATTTTTGCCCCTGCTTTTAATGGGCTTGATTGTATCCTGTAGTATACTGGAGGATAGCGATATCACCTCTTATGATAAGTTTGATAAACTCAATCTCCATCTCAAGGAAATTACCTTTACCCAGGCGCTAAATAGTGGAAGCTATGAAAGAAAAATACCTGTCACCGATTCGACTCTGGATATTAGCTTTACACTGGGGAAACTGACAAAGCAAACCAAAATAAACTGGGGAAATGTTGATACCAGCTCTAAATTTAGATTTGCGAGCGGTGCTACATCAAATATATCGATTGTTAACAGATACTTTGACAATGGAAATGTACGATCAAGTTGGGTTTTTTCCGGCAGCACGATAAGAGAACTTTACTACTTCTCCTACAATTCAAAGGACAAGATTCAAACGCTAACCAGAATCCTTTATACCGATGCCAATGACCTGACGAAAAAGACCACGTCTTATGATTCAATAATGTATGATCTTACTGGGTTATTCTTCGGTGCCTGTATTCGCAGTTCAAACGATGCCACTAAAAGAGGAGTCTTTATGAACGAACCAATCAGTTCCAACAACTGTAGCTTAGTCTGGGTATTTAAAAGATCGGCAAACCTAAGCTTAGGTATTCCTGCTGTTGACAAGGAATATGATTTTTGTGATGCCAACAATTTCTATATTTATCCAGGGGGCCAGAACGCTGATTTTCATTCTTTAGGAAGTGATGTCTTGGAAGAAGTTTACATAGGTGACCGGATAAAAGATTCCGATAAAAAGTGCTGCGCAGACCGATATTACTACCATCCTATTCTTTTTTTACCTGTGGACTTAAGCTATAAAGTGATGTACGCAGTAGACTGGTGGGAAGAAGTAACACCCACTTCGCCAAACTCAAATAATGAAAGCGTTCAATTCAAGTTCCATTATGAGCAATAAGAAAATATTTTTATCGCTTACTTTTTCAACGCTCTGTATTATTTCCATGGCACAGATAAGTGTTCCATCCATGGATTTCCAACTAAAGGCTGGTGTGGCTACGTTAATAGATGTAAGAGACAGCTATGAAAATAGCTATTCTTATACTTCCCCAACTCTCTATGGAGAGCTCAACTGGAATATCACTCAACATGTATCGGTTGGTGCCTTTGGTTCCAAAGGCATCTATTCAACATCAAACTATAAAGTGAATTACTCCAGCGGAGATGCTTCCTACGGAGGAACTCACTCACTCTATGGATTAAAATTAAGACTTTCAACAGGACGGGCACCAAGGTTTAGGCCCTTTGCGGAAATTAATTATGGAAAAATGCAAATGGTTATGGAAAGAGATACTTACCGACTGGCAAACTCGACTAACTTTTTCGATTTGTCAATGGGTCTTATGATTCGGGGGGGAAGCAGATTATATATTGTTCTTCCTCAGATAAATTTACGATTCCGTTCAAACGGATTTTTCTTCGAAGCTCACAATGACTACCTGTTTAGTTCATACGGACCGTTTGCTGAAGTATGCGCAGGACTTAGCTATAACTTTGGTAAGAAAAAATAATTCACACCTCAAATGCGCTTCGGGACTAAAATCAAAAAATACTTTTTACTAACCATATCGCTGGTGATTCTTGTATGGTTGGAAGTAAAAAGTCAGGATGCACAGAACGTAAACATTCCTGTAAGGGGTGCCACTGCCATTGGTTTTACAACAGACAATCAATATTTTGTTATAGCCAAAGGCGCCAGCATTTACCTGTACAACGCTGGGAATGATACCCGTCTCAAATCCTTTGATGGAACATTACATACAAAAGATGTATTGGATATTTCTTTTAATAAAAACAGTACACTGATGCTTACGGGAAGTGCCGACAAGAGTACCAAACTTTGGAGCCTTCCTGATGGAAAAATACTAGCCAGCTATAAAGGACACACAAGCCCTGTTATTGCAGTACGCTTTGCACAAGGAGACCGGTTTGTTATTACGCTCGGTGAAGATGGCACGGTAAAAGTCTTTAATCGCGAAGATGTTAAAGAATTGTACACTAAAAAGAATTTTGAAAAACCTGTTAGAGCACTGGATGCAACTGCCGATGGAAAATATTTTGCTGTTGGTGGTGGTGATCGTATTATTAAAATTTATGAAACCACCTCCGGTACCATAATAAAGAAACTGGAGGCACACACCGGTTGGGTGCGAACTCTGGCATTCTCGCCTGATGGCAAAACCCTCGCCAGCGGTGGAGACGATAAGATGATCTATCTATGGGATGTCGAATCCGCCACTAAGACTAAAGCCTTAGATCAGCGTGGATGGATTTATGATCTGGAATTCAGCCAAGATGGAAAGTATATTGGTGCAGCACTTGAAAAATCTGCGATCCATTTTTATAACGTAAATAGTGGAAACATTTCTTTGAAACTGGAAAATATAAGAAGTGCGGTGATGAAAATTTCCATTAGTCCAGCAGGACAGCAGGTCGCATACACATATGAGTATGGTACCGATATAAAGCTTGCCAACATCAGTTCACTCAATATTACTCCTGTAGTCCATTTCAAAGACACTAAAGATACTTCAGCACCACTGATTCTGGTATCAAATCCGGCTAATATCATTGACAATAAAGTAGTGGTCTACAAAGACATCCTTGACTTACGTGGCATCGTCACTGATGAATCAGGCGTTCGATCACTTAAAATCAATAATATCGAAACAATTGTAAGACAAAATGGAAATTTTGTGATCAATAAAGAATTAGCAATAGGTGACAATTACATCAACATGGAGGTAACAGATGTAAATGGCAACATTGCTTTAAAGAAATTCATTATTGTGCGCAAGAATATGGAGGGTGAAGAGTATGTGGGCGTCACGGCCGTCAACCATCTTTTTGTTGTGAGTATTAATAACTACACCCATTGGCCCAAACTGAATAATGCCGTGAAAGATGGCAATGATCTTGTGTCGTCATTATTGACGAAGTATACGTTTGAATTTTCGAACCTAACAGTGCTCAAAGACGAACAAGCAACCCGCACCAACATCTACAACGGTCTGCGCAGACTCATCGAAAAAGTAGGTTCGAAGGATAATCTTGTCATCTATTTTTCCGGTCACGGTTATTTTGACCCGTTACTTAATGAAGGTTATTGGATACCTAAGGAAGCCAATACCAACTCCACTGGAGAATATGTATCCAACACCGACATATTAAAAATACTGAATGCCATAAATTCTCAGCATACCTTTCTGATTGCCGATGCCTGTTTCTCGGGAGCATTGTTTAGTGACAACCGCAGAGGATATACGGATCAGGTTGAAAAATTCAGATCACGCTGGGGCCTTGCCTCCGGTCGATTAGAAGCCGTTTCAGATGGTGCTATCGGCAGCAACAGCCCATTCGCAAAAAGGTTAATTCAGTTTCTCAACGAAACCGAAAAAGACAAATTCGCCATCTCCGAACTTATTCAATATGTGAAAACACTAGTGGCAGAAGACCCCGACTCCAATCAAACACCAGTTGGTAATCCGTTGAAAGCACTAGGTGATGAAGGTGGAGAAATGGTGTTGTATAAAAAGAAGAAATAATCGTTAACGTAAATCCTTTTTTATTTCCCTGATAAAGGAGTTAGCTCCACACGTCTGAAATAAATTTCAGCACCTTCTGATTGTATTTGAATGCGTCCTTTGGCAGGTTTTATATGGGTAGCCCTGTTTACCAAAACACCATTTAGAAAAATATCGATCTCTCCATCCACCACTAAGCATTCCAGCGTGTTCCACTCTCCAAGTGGTTTCTCAACATCTTTTTTTCCTCTGAAGCCAATCACATCCTTCCATGTTGGATCGCGTGCAAACCAGTTGAGGCGACCCTGAATAATGGTATGCTCATGTCCGTTGGGTTCATACACAAAGGAGCCTGATTGTTTCTCTGTCGCCACAGTGCTCTTGATTTGAAAGTGATCACTACCATCACCCACAACAATAAAGTCTCCGGTTCTACCTTCGATAATCTGGCATTCTATGGAGTGCATCCATATCCCTTCTGAGCCACCATCTTCACCTTGCGAATGCAACAACAAACCTGAGTCGCGGGTATTGGCTAACCTGGGGGCAAAGGTTTTTCCTCCCCACTTAAATTCTAAATGAATTTTGTAATCTTTATATTCAGCCTGCGTGGTGATGCAGCCCCACTCTTCACCAGAAATTCTGATCATCCCTTTGTGAACAGTAAATACTTTCTTGGGATCGTTATCGCGACCACGATATAGAAGAAAGGTGTACCACCCATCGAAGTTTTTACCATTAAATAATTTGATGGTCTTGCTTTTATTTTTTTTATCAGATCCCTGAGCGAGGATGTTTTCATTGACAAAGCCACCTAGGAATAGCGCAGCAAGTAAACCGTAAACTAACTTATTCATTGTTGATGATTTAATTCTTTTTATCATTCATCCAGACTACCTTTTGTTCAGGTGTATGATCTTTGCCAATGATATCACGATATAAATCAGGTCTTCTCGCTTTTATATAGCGAAAACCTCCTGCTTGTGTCAGCTTCTCTGGAATTATAATCGAAGACACCAAATCATTACCCAATGCTCTGCATTCCGCAATAACATCTCCAAACGGATCAATAATCATGGAGCAACCGTTCTTTAATTGATCGTCATCCATGCCAATGGGGTTTGAGAAAACTACGTAGACAGCGTTATCATAGGCACGGGCCGGCAACCATTTCATTAACCAATCACGTCCTTTCATTCCATCAAATTCCAATCGCACGGAAGTGGGATCGTTCTCGCGATTCTCCCAAAGCAGTGGATTCACAAACCCAGCACCAGGCCGACTTGATGGCGTGCACATGGTGACATGTGGCATAAAAATAATATCGGCACCCAATAGCTTAGTGGCTCTCACATTTTCTATAATGTTGTTATCATAGCAAATCAATATGCCGCACTTCCATCCATGCAAGTCAAACACGCAATATTGATTACCCGGTGTGAGATGCGGATTAATAAAAGGATGTAGCTTCCTATACTTTGCTATCAATCCGCTTCTATCCACGCAGACATACGCTTTGAATAAGTTATCGTCTTTGTCTTTTTCAAAAAGTCCGGCTAGTATGGTGATATTATTCTTACGCGCTATCGCTATCAACCTATTTATGCTTTCTCCCTCCGGAATAAATTCTGCTACCTCTAGCATCTGTTCCTTTGAAAGATGTCGAGCAAATGTATAACCAGTAACCGAGCATTCGTGAAAAGCAAC
>CANIVF010000006.1 GCA_947470895.1 Bacteroidota bacterium | reverse complement strand
TTCAGGATATTTCTCAAGTGCTCACCAAAGGGAGTGATGCTGGAGGACAAAAAATAACAAATCTTGGAGCTCCCACTTCAACTAATGATGCGGCCACCAAAAGTTATGTTGACACCCAGAATGCACTAGACTTAGATCAAAGTGCTACCAATGAAATTCAAGATTTGGCACTCAATACCACTTCGAACATTTTAAATGTCACCGATAACGCAGGCGCTACTCCTATTAATCTTTCGCCTTACAAGCAAACCCTCACTTACACTCCAGCTACAAATGATCTTGCTATTTCGGGTGGTAATAATGTTACGATCAGCAACACCCTTACACAGGTACTAACCACTAATCCTAATGCCGGTGGTATTCGCGTGCAGAATGTAGGCACACCAACGGCAAACACAGACGCTACTACGAAACTCTATGTAGATAATGCCATTGCAACAAACTATGCATTTAAAATAAATTTCAGTTTCACGAATGCCACTGCAGGACTACAAATCGATCAGGAAATGGTATTCACAGCAGAAGAATTCGACAGCTTTAATGTAGTCGGTGCAAATTCATTTACTGCCACTGAAAACGGTATTTACGTTTTTACCTTGGAGGGAACCTATGTAAAGGCCGGTATTATCAATTCGGGTTTGATTAGCTTATTCTATAATTCAACCAAATATACTATTCCTATGTTTATACCATTTGGTTCGAATACGCCTCGCTTTAATGCCACGTTCATGTTTAAATTAACTGCCGGGCAGAGCATCAAAATACTTGGAGAGATTGTAGAATCAGGAGCCACATTTTCAGGGAATTTCTTCGGCTACAAACTATAACGGCACGTACACTACACGCTTTGTTTCAAAAAATTCTTCTTTGAAATAATCCGAGAGGTTGTAAATACTGTAGGGACGTTTTAATTCATTCATTTCTTCATCCAGATCACCACCTTTCAAATATAAAATTCCATTATCCAGACTGTTCTTTGATTCGGCGTTGGTCTTGCTGTTTACCCAGCCATAAAATTCCTTCATGCGCGTAACAGCACGGCTCACTATAAAATCGTATTTCCCTTTCACCTCTTCCGCACGAATTTGTTCTGCTTTTACATTCTTTAAACCCAATGCAGCAGATACCTCTTTTACTACCGTAATTTTCTTTCCAATCGAATCTACCAGGTGAAAATTGGTTTCCGGAAAGAGAATCGCCAATGGAATCCCTGGAAAACCTCCACCCGTGCCTACATCCAATACTTCACTGCCGGCTTTAAAGGACATGACCTTTGCAATGCCAAGTGAATGCAAGACGTGATTGATATAAATATTCTCAATATCCTTGCGTGAAACCACATTGATCTTGTCGTTCCACTCCTTATACAACTGAGCTAATTGCTCCATTTGTATTTTCTGCTTTTCAGTCAGATCGGGAAAATGCTGAAATATGAGTGATGCGTCTTGCACGTTATTGAGATTTAAATTTTACTTCCTTACTTTTAGATAGTCGTAAGTTGCATTGCGAACCAAACCGACTGATCATCAAACAAAAATAAATGAAACGCTTTATAAAACTATCCCTGCCGCTTCTTTTCCTTGTTGCCTTATGGATTGGCTGTAATCAAAAGATATCCGATAAGACAACACCTGCACTCCCTCAAAAAATTGATTCTGTGTTATCGACAGTTCCTGAATTTAGTGGTGTCGTTTTGATTGCCGAACAAGGAAAGCCGGTATATTATAAAGCTACTGGTTACCTGAACTTTGAAACAAAAACTCAACTCGATACCACCGCTATTTTTGAGCTCGCCTCAGTATCCAAACAATTCACGGCCATAGTGATCATGATGCTGAAGGAAGACGGTAAACTATCGTACGATGATCTTCTTGAAAAATATATTCCAGGCCTACCCTACGCAGGCATTACCATTCGTCATTTGCTCACGCATACTTCTGGCCTTCCCGATTATCAGACCATCATGGATCAGCATTGGGATAAATCCAAAGTGGCAAACAATGAAGACATTTTGGTCTATCTCAAAAAACATCATCCACCATCGTTATTTGCTCCTGGCGAAAAATATGACTACAGCAACACGGGCTACGTCATGCTCGGCAGTATTGCTGAGAAAGCATCTGGCAAAGACTTCATAGAATTTTGTCGTGAAAGAATCTTCACTCCACTTGAGATGAAGAACACCGACATCCTTAGTTTAGAAAAAAAGAAAGTCATTGAAAACTTTGCCCGCGGTCATATCTATGTTGAAGATAAACACCGATACGTTCGTGCCGATTCGTTCCCCTCCTCTAACTACACCATTTGGTTAGGCGATCGAAAAGGTCCAGGTCGCATCAGCTCTACGGCATCGGATCTTCTGAAGTGGGATCGTGCCCTTTATTCCGAAAAGATAATTTCACAAGCAACATTAAAAGAAGCATTCACACCCTACATGTTAACTAACGATTCAATTTCAAATTATGGATTTGGATGGACCCTTGAAACAGGAAACGATGGTCAACAAATTGTTTGGCATGATGGCGATAACCCTGGATACAAAACAATCATCATTCGGTTTATCGAAAAGAATAAAACCATCATCATACTTTGCAACAATGCTCACAGTAAGTTTTCTGAGATTAGTAAAGCGATAAAGACCGTATTATTGAACTAGAACAGGCTAACTTTACATTATGAAATTGATACAGAAAAGCAGAATACCATTAGCCATGCTGTTTTAGATGGTTATCCTATTTTTTATTCTGATCTCGTTATCCGCTCAAACGAATCAAACTAAGCTATCGAATAATCACTCCAAGGCCCTGCTCTTCGCAAGTCATGGAATGTCCCTAACCGTAAGGGTGGCTTCCTTCACCTCTCCACTCACTACTGCCCGGACAACTATATCCGCTGATATAACGGCCAGGGACTCCCATCAAACGCAGCATATATAAAAGCAAATGTGCAAAATCCTGACATACACCAGAGCGCAAAGTCCATAAGTCATTTACGCTGGTTTCAATATTGGTTACGCCTTTCTGATGGGCGAAGTTGTCATCGATGTAGTTGGATAATTCCTGAATGGTATTCAAAGGATGCTGCACCTTACCTAAAATTTCATGAATGGCATTTTGCACTTCTGCCTGACAGGACGCCAGTTCTGCTTTCAAAAAAGCGTGGTGCCGTATTTGTTTCTCTTCACTAACCACCACTTTCCCCACATCGGTAATGGATTTTCTTAACTCAATCTTTCATGGTGGATGCATCTCCACCTCGATGAGGTTATCAATAATCAGTTTGCTATGCGGAGTTACAATTTTAAAAAAACCGGTCGTATTTCCGAAATAATCTTTGATGGTATGCACCACGGGCTGATGAAAAATATTAACAGGATGTTCTTTCCCATTCTGAATTTCATCATTCCAAGGATACAACTTGATCTGATTTACAGAGTCGATCACCAAACCTGAATAACTATCATGTGTGCGCTGAAGGATATGAAAATGTGGCATGCGCGCGGGTTAAGAATATCCAAAATAGAGTGTAGCTAATTTTTGTGCCAACGCCTTGATTTCAGCTCTTGTTTTTACAATCAGAAAGCCACCACCCGAATAAATAGGCGATGCGGGAACCACCCCGTCTTTAATTATGAACTGGTCGTGGTAAATATCGTGAAGAAAAACAGTAAGGCTTTGATGCGCTGCTTGATACCACTTTCAATATGACTCCATTCAGCCGCTGGGATGATGTGGGGAATGACATCAAATGGAAATATTTTTTCAATGCCATCCCTATACACAGTGAACGTAACGCCTTGGCTCACAAAAAGCTTCTTAGCCAGATCATCTTTATTAGAAAACTCGGTACCTGGTTCCTGAATTAATGAGTCAAAGAAGAGTTTGTACTAAGGGCGAATCTCACCCTCGCGACACATTTCGTCCCACACATTGGGTGGAACTGAATATCCAGATATAAAATCGCTGAAAGACACTTCATAACTATACTAACACGAACGAATGAAGCAAGTCCAAAAATTAATTCGAAAGAAATTGAAATCGTTTGCGATAAGAAAAAAAACCGGGCACCCCTGCCCGGCTTTCACCCAAAAACAACAACTATAAAAAACTAAATAACAATCCCTATTAAGGATCATATTCTAAATCCAATCGAAACAACAAGCGACCTACCATCCGAAGACCAGACACCCGGTCCGGGATAAAAAGCCGGTCGTTTTGTGAAGTATTGCTTGTTCGTCACATTGTTGAAGTTTATTCTAAGTGTAATTTGATCCAAAATCAAAAACGTTGAGTTAATATCAACCAAACCATACGCAGGCACAATACCCACTGCGCCTGTGGATGATGGCGTTTCAGTATTCAGAGGATCAGCATAATTTTTACCGACATAACTATACAAAAAAGAAATGCTCACTTTTTTCCGATGAAGGTTGAGTCCATTGCGGGTTATCACATTCGGAACACTTTCAATTTTGTTTCCAGCTATATCCATATTAACATTACCCGAGCGAAGCGCTCCTGCAGTATATTTCCCTTGAAAAAGAGATGTGGACGTAAATACTGAAAGTGAGATATCTTTCAATAAGCGGGTTCCATACTCCACAAATACTTCTGCTCCTCTGGTCATGGAGTTACCAATATTTGTACGATACAAATAGAACTCTCCATGCTCGTCATACATAGCTTGTGCGCCCATGCGTTTGTTATATTGCAACTGAAAAAGACCAATATCCCAACGAAGTGATTTTACATTTCCTCTAAATCCTGCCTCAAGGTTATAGCCAAATGCATCTTCGAGATTTTTATCAATTTTTTCATATACGGAGGTGGGCACCATATCTTTAAATATGACCGGGCGATAGGATTGAGACCAGCCTGCATAAAAAGAGTTTCCACGCTTTAACAGATATTGGGCACTGATACCCAACAATGGAAATTTATGCTTAATAATATTCGGCACAGACCCGGGGTCATAATAAATAATTGCACCACTCATCACCGACTCACCTACTTCAAATCGTGCTCCCGAAGTAACAGAAAGACCCGATAACAACTGAAATTTATTCTCCACGAAAAGTGCGACATTCTTCGATTTCAAATGCATGTCGCGTCCGAAGTTGGGTTCCCTAACCGTGAGATCGAAATCCGTTCCGGTTGTTCCCTTTCCCTGCTGCTTGCGATGCAAATCGTTGTTAAATAATTGTATACCCCCAACAACGGTGCTCTCCAGGTTTAAGAGGTTATAATGATGAAGAATACGCAGTTCGGTTGTGTAGCTATTAAAATTATCGATATCAACCTGCCGAGGTGCAAACTGATTGGTGATTGGATCAATGGCATCGGGCACGTTGGCTGGCTTATCAAACATCACACTATTGCGATAACCCAACACGGCCGATGTTAACCACGAGATTGTTGTTTTCGCTCCCAGGCTCCAGTCCATCCGAAAAGAAGGAACATATATTTCAGGATTAAAATAATTTCTTGATCGTGTTGATTGCCTTGGGTTGTTCTGAAACATCTCATCAGTAAGCGGACCTGGCATTTGATACACATAGTTTGATCGACTTAAATCGGCAGTAAATTTCAGTCGCGTGGTTGGAGAATAAGTGAGTAAGAATGATTGTGCATCATAGTCAGTCTTACCGTGATCCCGGTAACCATCAGAAACCCGCTTGGTGTAGTAAGTGAGGTATTGAAACTTACCTACTTTACCACTGGCAGAAAGATAGGTGCTCAATAAACCGTATGAGCCCATTGACGTAATGTTCTCAATACTTACCGTCTTTGTACTGTCTGGCATTTTTGTTATGTAGTTAAGCATGCCTCCGAACTGAGCACCGTATTGCAATGAACCAGTACCTCGCACCAATTCAATCCGGTCAACGGCCTCCATCGGAATACTATAATGACTGGCCGGATAACCATACATATCGGAATTAGTGATTGCTCCATTTCTACGAATATTAAATTCCCACCCGCGATGCGGATCAAGTCCGCGGGTGGAAATATTCATTTGATTGCCACTGCCATCCATGTCATAAACAAATACACCGGGTACTTTAGCGAAAATCTGGCGTCCTGTTTTTTCAGCAATATTGGCGTTAAGACTCTGTATATTGATTAACTCATTTTTCCTGCCGGCCCATAGGTTTGTACCGCGAGAATCTGGTAAACGCTCAAGATCAAATAACCGAATCCCTTTTACCTCTACTTCATCCAATTGTTTAGATCGGATAGTATCTGCTACCTCCTGACCACAGACCCGAACCGATAAGAATATGAAAACTATACAAGTAAGCACCCGCATATATCAATCAATCTGCATTGTCAACCTTTGCTTTATTAACCGTGTATTGGGCAACTTTTTTTCCTTGATCGATACCATTGTCAGCATCAAATCTGTAATGAATGCCTCCATAAATTCTTGAGTCGGCCGCTTCACGAGCCCAATCTCTGCAGAAGGTTGCTTCGTTGGGGAAAATATAAGACAACACTTCAGCAGCAGCCGCTGAGAATGTGCTATGACCGGATGAATAGGCTGGAAAATTTGGTGTACCAAGAATAGTTTTGAATCCAGGCATGGTTTGAATAGGGCGTGGATAGTGATAATAATATTTTGTATCCCAGCAGCTGATTCCTGCATCCATAATGGCCATGTTCATATACGCGAACGTGCGAGCTGAACGAAGTGGATTCATTTCATACTTAATCATAAAATCTTTGGCAAGCCGGTTCCAATGACCTGGAGGAGTATACGTACTCAAACCATCCGACCACCAGTTGGCAATCCTTCTTTGCTCTACAGTTAAATTTTTCGCGAAATCTCTAAGCTCCTGTGCATCTTTTTCGAATGCCGGTGATCCTGGTGCCGGAGGAATTCCAGGTCTTACTTCTTCTACCGTAGGCACATTCCACATTTTTACTTTTCCAAATAATGGTGTTAGTCCAACGGGTCGTTGAGGGTTTTCCTGATTATCCCACGACCATCCGAAACGTGCAAAGGCTGCCGCTTTGATTGAATCTGATTTTGCCTTTGGAGTTTGTGCATTCTTCATACCATCACCAGCAGCGCGAGCCAATGCAATCTTTTTCACTTCTGTTCCTATGATTTTACCCGCTTCAATATCACTGGCCACATTTGAGCCTGACCAGGTCAAACTGCTTAAATGCTCTTCGGCTTTAGCCGCTAGAAAATCTTTTTCCAACGGAAACATAGCCGTTAAGATGTCTCTTGAAACGACAGCCACTACTGCACCCTCAGATGGGTAAGAAGGAAGATTATTTTTTGCGTAGGCAAATGGTATTGAACTGTCTGTAGCATAGGTTGCAGGCCGGTTGAAGGCGTACTTATAATGCCATGCACTAATCAATCCATCAAACTGTGCTACACTTAAATAAGCAAGCATTCGGCAGGTATACGGTGGATGTGCAAACGGGAATGGAGGTGGTCCTGCTGGGTTTGCCGAGTTAGGAAGTGTGTAGGTTCCATCTGCATTTGGACCTGGAATTAAATTGTACTTAGCAGCCAATTCCAATGCGATCTCATTCCATCGAATAATCGGATTATTGGTCCAGTATTCGACAGCTTCTACTTGGGAGCCGCTAAGATTAGCCGTTGCTGATTTTAACGAAGCCAGTTCTGCCTGATAGCCACTTGACGTAACATCAGCCGGAGCGGCAATTACAATTTGAGTAGGAGCAGATAAAAGCACAGGCTTCCAGGTTCCTCCATGTTCATCTAGTCCCGAGAATTCGTAAGATGAAAAGTTTGCACGTGTGGGCAGATCATTCTCACATGAGGTAATCAGCGCTGCACTAGCAAAAAAAGTAAGTAAGGCTATGGTATATTTTTTCATGATCTGATTCGGATTATTGTGAGTTTTTAACTTTAAACTGGTAGGTGGCACCTATACCCAGGTTGGTAGATTTCCCTATGTTACGTCCATCAATAACTTGATTGTAATAGCCCAACACTCCCAATCCTTTTATTTTCTTTTTGAAGTAGTACTGGGCGAAAAAGCCAACGGACGTCATCTCCATTTTATTCGTGGGTTGCGGAGCATTGTATGCTCTGATGTCATCTCCACTCGTAGATTTGAGTGCCGTATAATTTGCTTCTAGTCTAAGTGCATAATTAAATAACCATGTGCCAATTGTTGCCTGGTAATTCCACGCGTTGGGCACATCCATAAAAGTTGAGTAGTAGCTTCCGTTATTATAATAGTAATCTCGTTCAACTTCAGTTTGCCCTCTCCATAAATGTGCACCTGCAACACGCGCATACATGCCTTTATCAAGTTGGTAGTGTACTATTGCTCTCAGCGTAATTTCATTTGTTCCTAAGCCAAGGCTATAAGGCATGTAATCGGAGAGATAGTTTGACATGGGCGTTGCAAATGCAGCTGTACCAAGAAGTGCTAACTTTCCTTTGCCAATCTCCTTCTTTAAGATTTCATACTTTAGTGCTATGCTGATATCCTGAAACCCTTCCACCCCAGCTAATTGGCCTCCGGTAGATTTTGTTTTCACATATGGTGTTGCAATGAGCACATTAAGTTTATCTGTAATTCCAGCCGCCACCATTGGCATTACCATATTGCGGGTAAGCACACCAATGTTTTCATTACCACGCAGGTAAGTTCCTTCCCAGTATTGATTCCATTCGCCAAGATCGTAGGTAACAGCAACACACAGTTCATACTTTTTCATTAAAATTTCATCGGAAGGTGATTGCGCCAAAAGGGAATTACTAACCAATAGGGATAAAGTGAATAGACTTAGTAGTAAATATTTTTTCATTCGTTAAAGTTTAAATGCTCTCAGTTTTTTTAAAGTCACTCGCATTTTTGATTCATCAATTCCACGTATTGCATAGCATGAAATGTTACTTCACGTAATGGCACATCTGAAAAGGAATTGTAAAACGATCTCACTTGGTCATTGACCCAGTATGAGGCGAGCTACCAGATAAGAAGGTATCTGGAAAAAAGAAAGATTAAACTTTAGGAGGAGGTGTATTGAGTTGAATCACTAGTGATTCGAATACAGAGGTATGACCAGGATAATTAAGGACATTGTGCCATCCGTTTTCTATTGATTGAAGAACGGTAGAACACGAGATGTAGTCTTTAATAAAAGACTGCACATTTTTTGTGTTACCCTTTTCACTGGACGGTTTATCTGTGAATGATTTCACATAATCTGCCAGAGCCTGTTTGATCTCTTTAGACGTGTTGTCTTTAACACACACTATATATAACGTATCGCTGATATAACGCTGCTTTACCATACGATAGACTTCTCCTTCATGCTCAAACTCACCATCTACGCGAGTGAATTCGCGTGAGTCGGTTGCATACGGAATGGTGATCGGTACTTTAATGGTAATCTCTTGTTCGGGGACGAAATTATGATCATCAAAAAGGGATTGCATTTCCCTTTGATTGGCCAATTCAAGTCCCATAAAAAGACCATAGTATCCCAGCACATTGAGCAGGAATAAACCGAGCATTACTATGGTTAGACTTCTTTTCACAATGCGAAATTTATGCAATTATTCTAAAACTCAAAATATCCAATCTGTTTCGGGCTTAAAAAAAACATTTTTATGTGTAAAAAACGCTCAGATGTGCTCTTTTTTGTTCTTCACCAGGTCATACATGAGCTCGCGGGCGCGATGCAATTGGGCCTTTACAGTGCCTAATGGAGCTTCCAGCTCAGCAGCAATTTCCTCATAACTTAGTTCATGAAAATAACGAAGTCTCACCAGTTTTTGATACTTGGCTGGAAGCATATTCACGAACACTTGAATGAGTTCTTCTTTCTGCGCTTTGATGGCTTCATCTTGTGGATTGAGAACCCCCATATCCTCCACATCAATAGAAACGGATTGACCGTCATCATCAGTGTAGGTGTTTTCTATACTTAAGGTATTTAATTTTCTTTTTCGGATGTGATCAATGGTGTTGTTTGTAGCAATACGAAATAACCAGGTACTAAACGTAAAGTCCTTTTTAAATTTATGTAAACTGCGAAATGCCTTGGAAAAAGATTCCATCATGAGATCTTCCGCATCATCTACATTGCGCACCATTTTTAAAATCATGTGATACACCGGGCGCTTGTAACGTTGCAATAGTTTGGCATAGGCTTTATCATCACCGGCCACGGCCATATCAATCAACTTGAAATCTTCAAGTGCTTTGGTTGAAAATCTACCTTCGTCTAACTCTTCCATCGTATTCTTTTGACAACTAACGCGCGCAGTCCGGTTACAAGATAGTAAAAGGGGAAAATAAAATCTAAAAGTGGTGTTTTCCACACTTCAAATTGACCCGCCAATCGGTTTGAGGCATTGCGAAATAACCAAACCAACAACCCCCACCGCAACAAAAACGAAAAAAGGATTAGCAAGCTTGGGTGAGTCAAAAAAATCATTGGCACAACGAGGAACCAAGTCAATATCCAGCTCATTATGAATAATCCCAAAATCAATTTATCTGAAAATTTATAACGCTTCCCTGCAAAAAGGTGCCTAAGCTTCTGATCCATAAAATCGGACCATGTTTTTTTGGGTGAAGAAAGAACAGTGGCATCCTGACCTATACACACCTGGGTATTCGTCTTGTTGGCATGAAGATTAACAAACAGATCATCGTCACCACCCATCACTCCTATGTAGTTATTAAATCCTTTTCGTTGAAGGAAAAGTGATTTGGTGTAAGCGAGATTACGGCCAACACCCATGTAAGGCCGGCCAAGAAGGGCCATTCCCAAACACTGTATGCCGGTGAGCAATGATTCAAAGCGTATGAATGCATTGAGTAATCCTTCGGCTTTCTGGTATGGAGAAAAACCAAGAACAAATTGCGTCTGGTCATTATATCGCTCCGTCATGCGGGTGATCCAGTTTTTACTATCGGGCCGGCAATCGGCATCGGTAAACAACAACCAGTCGTACCTGGCTGCCCGGATGCCCAAAGTAATGGCGAATTTTTTTCCATTGATGTATTCCGGCTTATTTACCACACGAACCATCTTAAGCCTGCTATCGTCCTGCGTGGCTTGAAGCAAATAATCATAGGTACCATCATTCGACCGGTCTTCCACGATAATGATCTCAAATTCAGGATGGTTCTGCTCTAACAAGATCGGCAGCAGCTCCTTAAGGTTTTGTTCCTCATCGTGCGCACACACGATAACAGAAACCGGCTTTGGCTTTTGTGGTGAAATATTATCCTTTTTAGAGAAAGCGTACAGAAAAAGCGACAGATAGAGTATCTGAATGCTGATTATCACAAAGCAGATTGTAAGCAAAATTGACAAGGCGAACGTTTTAGAAACGACAAAGATAAAGCCTTATCAGAAACGGAAAACTTTTTATCTGCAAGCCGCTAGCTCTTTGCATCGCATCGTTTCTATTTGGAGTAGGTGGCCAGTGCGGTTAACTTTGCGCCTGAATGAAATTCAGCCTCACCGCCCAAGACCCTCACTCAAAAGCCCGCGCAGGAGTAGTTTACACCGATCATGGTGAAATTCAGACACCTATTTTCATGCCTGTGGGCACCGCAGGTTC
Organism: Bacteroidota bacterium; assembly: GCA_947470895.1. Taxonomy (GTDB): domain Bacteria; phylum Bacteroidota; class Bacteroidia; order Cytophagales; family Cyclobacteriaceae; genus ELB16-189. The sequence goes on along the minus strand of CANIVF010000006.1, from coordinate 93,255 downwards.
AGTAAAGGCGGTGCATCAGCGAGAATTAAGAGATGACATTGACGCAAAAATCATTTTAGGAAATACCTATCATCTTTATCTGAGGCCTGGCCTTCCCTTGTTAGAAAAGGCAGGCGGCCTTCACAAGTTTATCAATTGGGACCGGCCTATACTTACAGATAGTGGTGGATATCAGGTGTATTCACTTGGAGAAAATAGAAAAATCACAGAACAAGGCGTGATCTTTAAATCACATATTGATGGTTCAAGACATACGTTTACACCAGAAGGTGTGATGGATATTGAGCGTATTATTGGTGCTGACATTATCATGGCTTTTGATGAGTGTACGCCTTATCCATGCGACTATGATTATGCAAAAAAATCGATGGGACTCACTCACCGATGGTTGGAGCGATGTGTGAAAAGGGTTAATGAAACCCATCCAAAATATGGATACGAGCAAGTCTTGTTTCCAATCGTGCAAGGCAGTGTTTATAAAGACTTGCGGCAGCATTCCGCAGAATTTATCGCCAATCAAAATCAACAAGGAAATGCCATCGGAGGACTTTCAGTAGGTGAGCCGCATGAGATGATGTACGAGATGACAGACCTCGTTTGCAACATCTTGCCTTCGGATAAACCACGTTACCTGATGGGTGTAGGCACTCCGGAAAATATATTAGAATGCATTGCTCTTGGTATTGATATGTTTGATTGTGTGATGCCCACGCGCAATGCACGAAACGGCATGCTGTTCACCACACAAGGAATCATCAATATTCGCAACGAAAAATGGAAAGATGACTTAAACGCCATCGATGATGAATTAGGAGGACATGTAAGCACGGCCTACTCCAAGGCGTACCTGAGGCATCTTATTATCTCTAAAGAAATTTTAGGCGCACAAATTGCTTCCATCCATAACCTTGCCTTCTATCTTTGGCTGGTGCGACAAGCCCGGCAAAAAATTGAAGAAGGCACCTTTGCTGCATGGAAGAATAAAATGGTGAAAATCGTATCGCAACGCCTTTAAAGAACTCATGACCATACTCGACCGGTATATTATCAAGAAGATTCTATCAACGTTTTTTTATGTGGTGCTCATCCTGGTTGCCATCATTGCCGTTATTGACATCACTGAAAAGATTGATAAATTCTCCAAGAACAATCTTGGTGTCAATGCTGTACTGGGTTATTACGGTGATTTCATTCCCTGGATAGCTGGACTGCTTACCCCGATCACTGTTTTCATTTCCGTGGTGTATGTTACTTCACGGATGGCTGCTCATACGGAAATCATTGCTATTCTAAGTAGTGGTGTAAGTTTCAAGCGACTTTTAGTTCCTTACATGGTGGCATCGTTTGTGATCGCGGGTATCACGTTCTATCTTAATGGATGGGTGATTCCGAAATCTAATCAAGACCGCATTCTTTTTGAAACGCAGTACTTCAGGAGCAACAATAATTCCAATCGGGGCAATATTCACATGCAGATAGAACCCAACGTATATCTGTTTATGCAAAGCTTTAATAGCGTGACCAATAATGGATTTCAATTCTCACTCGAACGCTTTGATGACAACAGACTTATTCAGAAGGTAACAGCTGAAAACATACAGTGGGATTCTGCAAAGCAAAAATGGAACCTTCGGTATTGGAAAAAGAAAATGGTGGATAGTCTGTTTATCGTTAGGGATAGCCCTTCATCCCTTTCATTAATATCCAATGGGGAAAGCCTTGATACAACACTAGCCGTAACCCCGAAAGATTTTGATAACAACGACCGCAACTATGATGGGTTATCCATGGGAGAACTTACCGATCACATTGCCAAGATGAAATTTCGCGGGTCAACCGGAGTTGAAATTTTTGAGGTGGAAAAGCAGATTAGATTCGCCTCACCATTTACTGTATTTGTGTTAGTATTTATGGGTGTAATTGTTTCTGCACGAAAGAGCCGCGGTGGCACAGGCTTTCAGATTGCCTTAGGATTTTTACTTTCATTCGTATTTATTTTATTCTTTACCATGACCCGTACCTATGCGGAAACAGGATCACTATCTCCTTTTTTAGCGGCATGGCTTCCCAATACGGTGTTCGCAATCATTTCCGTTGGGATGTATAAATACGTACCTCGGTGATCGCCACAACTAAAGATTACATTCAACTTCACTTCCTTGTTTTCCTGTGGGGTTTCACGGCTGTACTGGGTAAGTTAGTAAGCATCCCTTCTGTAGAAATGGTTTTTTACCGGACACTGCTTGCCGCACTCGGTATGGCTGTATTGATTTTAGTAGCACGCGGAACGTTTGTCGTTTCAAAATCGGATTTTATCAAAATTATGATTACTGGGTTAATTGTTGCCATTCATTGGCTTACATTTTTTGGCTCTGGCCGTGTATCAAATCCATCTACAAGTCTCGTTGGTTTTGCCACGTGTTCTTTTTGGGCAGCGCTAATCGAACCTATCGCCAAAAGAAAAAAAATTCAAGTACTTGAAATTGGACTTGGACTTGTCGTTATCATAGGACTTTACATTATTTTTTCAGACGACTTTCAATATCCACTCGGTTTATTTTTAGGAATTATTTCCGGACTTACAGCTGCCTCGTTTAGTGTGATCAATTCAAAGTTGGTCGTTCGAGTAAATGCCCACACCATTACGTTTTATGAAATGGCGAGCGCTTGTGTTATTGTACTTCTATTCCTTCCCATTTATCAAAACTCATGGGCGGATCAAGGTCAGTTGAATCTGATTCCAAGTTGGTCAGACTGGATGTACATTGCTATTATGGCGTGGATCTGTTCGGTTTATGCTTATTCGGTAGCGATTAATCTCAGCAAGAAATTATCTGTATTCTTCATTCAACTTGCGTTGAACCTCGAACCTGTTTATGGAATCACACTGGCACTTATTGTTTTTGGCGAAAACGAGGTAATGGGTTGGAATTTTTATGCTGGCACGATCATCATCATTAGTGCCGTGGCCTTGTATCCGATCTTGAAAAAGAGAACGGAAACTCAATTCAGATAATCGGCCCAATACTGCATCTCTTTAAACTGATGAGATAGTTCAGTTTGTGAAGAGAAAATGCCAAATACAGAAGAGCCTGAGCCGCTCATGCTTGCGTAGAGGGCACCATGGGTATAAAGTTCATTCTTGATAGCTTCTATGGCCGGATGTTTTGCAAACACTGATTTCTCAAAATCGTTGACCAGACGATCTTTCCATTCTGCCACAGGAAGTGTTAAAATATCGGTAAGCGTTTGTTGAGGAACGTTTGGCTTCACACCGGCATAAGCATCTGCGGTAGAAACATGAATGTCGGGTTTTACCAACACCATATAGAGTCCTTTCAAACTCACTGGTAAATCTATTAGTAGCTCTCCCCTGCCGCTTCCGAGCATCGGTTTATCCTGAACAAAAAAGGAACAATCGCTACCCAGCTGGGCGGCAAAATTCCTCAATTGAATTGTGTTGAGATTTAATTCGAATACCGAATTCAGCAATCGCAATGTGAATGCGGCATCCGAAGATCCTCCACCTAAGCCAGCCCCAGTGGGTAATACTTTATGCAAATGAATTTTTACTGGAGCCAGATCGAAGCGTGTTTGCAAAAGATGAAATGCTTTGATGCAAAGATTATCCTCTACACTTCCCGGAATAACCGCGCCTGAACTCGTGAAAGAAAATTTCTTGGCAAGGATAATCTCTAAAATGTCTGTCCAGGGAACTGGGTAAAAACAAGTTTCAATATTATGATAGCCGTCTTCACGTTTTGAGATCACATGAAGGCCAAGATTAATCTTGCTATAGGGAAAGGCAACCATAAGATGTTGTTGGCTGTTGGTTGTTAGTTATTGGCAAAGTTGCGAACAACTAACAACCGCCACCGATCAACTATTTCGATAAACGTTCAACCAATTCAGTTGTAATGCCCGAAGCAGAGAATCCACCATCGTGCATCAAGTTTTGCATGGTCACCATTCGGGTGTAATCGGAGAACATGGCAACACAATAGTTAGCACAATCTTCAGCAGAAGCATTACCCAATGGCGACATCATCTGTGCAAAATCAAAAAACATATCGAAGCCAGAGATACCTGTACCTGCGGTAGTTTTGGTTGGTGATTGTGAAATCGTATTTACCCTCACTTTCTTCAATGAACCATAGCGTTGGCCATAGCTGCGCGCAATGGATTCCAACATCGCCTTGGCTTGTGCCATGTCGGTATAATCCGGATAAGCACGCTGAGCTGCAATGTAACTTAGTGCTACTACAGATCCCCATTCGTTCATGGCATCCAACTTCTCAGAAGTTTGCAATACTTTATGAAATGAAAGAGCCGATATATCAATAGTCTTCAAATACCAATCGTAGTTCATGTCGCCATACTCTTTTCCTTTGCGGATATTAGGGCTCATGCCTATAGAGTGCAGCACGAAATCAAGCTTACCACCCAATACTTCCATCGATTTCGAAAAAAGGTTAGTAAGGTCTGCTTCCGAAGTAGCATCGGCAGGAATCACTTCCGCATCACAGGCTTTTGCCAGCTGATTGATTGTTCCCAGGCGCATTGCAATGGGTGCATTGGTAAGCGTGAACGTTCCGCCCTCTTCTTTTACCTTGAGTGCCGTTTTCCAGGCAATAGAATTTTCATCCAGCGCTCCGAAAATTATTCCCTTCTTTCCTTTAAGCACATTATTGGCCATGTCATTACAGTTTTAAAGTTTGCGCAATATTACAAATTCCCGATCACAGCCACTATTTTTGACAGACATGAATAATAACCCGACTGCCCCTATTGGCATTTTTGACAGTGGTATTGGTGGACTTACCGTGGCTCAGGCCATCAAAAAATTACTTCCAAAGGAAAACATCGTGTATTTTGGAGACACGGCCCATTTGCCTTATGGGGATAAATCAGAAGCCGCCATTCAGGCTTACTCCATTAAAATAGCCGATATACTCTTGAAGAAAAGTTGTAAGGTAATTGTGATTGCCTGTAATTCCGCCAGCTCTGCTTCATACGAATTATTAAAAGAGTATGTGCGAAAAGATGCCCACATCATCAATGTGATTGATCCTATGGTGGAATATATCACCGAAAATTTTTCCGGTAAACGTATCGGCCTGATCGGAACAAAAAGAACGGTACAATCCGGAATCTATTCGCGCAAAATTCAGGAGGCTAATAGTGGAATCTTACTTCAATCACTAGCTACTCCTCTATTGGCGCCAATGATTGAAGAGGGTTTCTTTAATAATCAGATCAGTCACGAAATAATCAGGCAATACCTGGAAGACGAAACATTAAAAGATATCGATGCACTCGTGTTGGCATGCACACATTATCCACTCATAAAAAAAGAAATCAATCAGTTTTATCAAAACCAGGTGGCTGTGCTCGACTCAGCGGAGGTGGTGGCACAGGCACTGCAAAGACACCTTGCATATAACCGCTTGTTACATGCCGAAGAAGCTCTGCTTGATCACTTTTTTGTTTCCGACTACACGGAGTCTTTCGAGGCCTCTACCAGGTTATTCTTTGGCGAGCAAGTAACCCTTGAAAAACATCCATTGTGGAATTGATGTTTAACGCTTTACGCTTTACAGGAATTAAAAAATATTACATTCAAACTAATTGGTGACCTTTCGAAAATATCAAGAATAAAAATCCGTGCCTACAACCTTACTCTTCTTTCTACCATTTCTGTTGATCTACACTGTTTTAGTAGTTTATGCGGAAAGAAAAATCTCTGCCTTTATGCAAGACAGGCTTGGACCAATGGAAGTTGGATATTATGGAATACTTCAAACGGTAGCCGACTTACTTAAGCTTTTACAAAAGGAAGACATCATTCCAACCAGCGCCAACAAAAGGTTATTTCAACTCGCACCACTATTCATCTTCGTTCCTATCTTCATAGGATTTTCTATGTTGCCCATCACACCACGTTGGTCCGCTCCAGCTTTTTCATCCGCCATCTATTTTATATTCGCCACCATCTCGTTGGATGTTATCGGTATTGTCATTGCAGGCTGGGCATCCAACAACAAATACAGCATGCTAGGCACCATACGATCAGCTGCACAGATCATTTCTTACGAAGTTCCCTTAACGATGTCTGTGCTTTGCGCCTGTGTGTTGAGCCAAACCTTAGACCTACAGGAAATTTCTTTTCAGCAGGGAATATTGATTAATACTGCTGATGAACTACCTGCGCAGACCAATTATTTGCTTGGCATAAAACAACTTGGTATCGATATCACGATGAATGGCGGATTCCTTACCTGGAATGTATTTCGAATGCCTATTCTGTTTTTCGTCTGGATTATTTTCTTCATTGCATCATTGGCCGAAAGCAACCGTGCCCCTTTTGATCTTCCTGAAGCAGAATCCGAATTAGTAGCAGGATTCCAAACAGAATACTCCGGTTTCCGATGGGCTGTTATTATGCTGGCAGAATATGCTATGATGCTATTAGTAAGTTTTGTAGGTGTGATTCTGTTTTGGGGAAGTTGGAATACGGCTTTGCCAAACATCGGAACATTGAAACTGGCGGAATGGACCACCGGATCAATCGGAAATCCTGGTATCCATGCTTGGGGGATCTTCTGGCTACTATCAAAAACCGTGCTTATGGTTTGTCTTCAAATTTGGGTTCGCTGGACGTTCCCACGAATTAGAATTGATCAGTTAACCTCATTGAGTTGGAAATATTTAACTCCGGCTTCTTTAATTCTATTGGTTATTTGCACACTTTGGAAATTATTGCTGATGTGACTCTTAGAAAGAAGTATACGTTATAAGCATCACTATACTTAGCATGATTTGCTACTCCTTAGCATTTTGTCAAAACCATTCAGATAGTCTTGAAAACGCCCTTCAAAATAAGTTATCCGATTCTGTTCGATTTGTCACTTACATCAAACTATCAGCACAAAAGAAGTATACCGATTTTGTAAACGCTAAACGTTATGCAGATAAAGCATTTTCTATAGCCGATAGCAAACAATGGCCTTGGGCAAAAGGCCTTGTGTACGGACAGTTGGCTTTTTTAAGCAACACTCAGTGGCGATTACTCAACCGCCATGAAGTATGATAACCTTATCAAATGCATTTGCAAGGGCAAGATAGTGCCGCCATTGCTGAAACCCTGAACTTTCTTGGGAATGACTATAGCGATCTTGGTAAAGATGATGAAGCTTATTATTTTTTCACGCAGTCTTACCGCGTAGCGCGTGCCATCAATGATCAAATGAAAATGGCAATTACCATCTATAACATAGGACTATTACTTAACGAACTGGGACAATATGATCTGGCGCTGAATCATTTCAACTTTAGTCGAAAAATCAGTGAGAAGATTGGTGATCTTGATGGTGTTGTTTACCTGCTGAATGCGACCGGAGAATTATATTTAAGGAAGAAAGAATATAAAAAATCTGATGAGTACTTACGTTCAGTACTAAAATCTCTCCGCGAAAGAAACCTGACCATCATTGAGCCCCAGATTCTTAAAAGGTTAGCTCGTCTTAAATTTGAAGTAAAAGACTACAAGCAATCCTTAGCATATTACGATTCGGCTTCCGTCATTCACAAAAAAGCACACAACGAATTTGGCTTGGCCGAATCCAACCTCGGTATCAGTGACATATATATCGAACAGCAAAAATTCAATGAGGCGGAAGAACTCATTGAAAAAACACTTCTTACAGCTAAAAATAACAATGCACAGAAAATGAAAATCAACTGCTTTCAAAAGATTTCATACTTGGCCGAAAAACGAGGGGATTTTGAAAGAGGACTAGAGTATCATAAAAACTACAAACAACCCGAAGACAATATGTACAGCGAAGAAAGGCTGGCGAAACTTTTTCAGGATTAAATTCGCTTTCAGACAGAATTGAAGGATAGTGAAATTACCGCTCTAAGTAAAGAAAAGCCACAAGAGGACACCACGTTGAGAAGAGAAGAATTGCTGCATAATATTTTAGTTGATGTAATGGCGCTAACGGTAATTCTTTTGTTTTCAGTCTATTCAAGCAATCAAAGAAGAATCAAGATTAATAAGCTATTGATCGAACATCAGCAAGAGATCAAGAAGCGAAGTCAGGTGCTAGAACAACTCAATCAGGTAAAGGATAAATTTCTTTCTATCGTTTCGCCCGATTTAAGGTCACCCATCAGTTCGCTATCAGCAATTTTAAATCTTGCCGAGCAAAAGAACATCACACCCGAAGAGTTTAAGCAACTCACAGGTGAGTTACGAAAGCAATTTGATCATGCACACTCATTCATCACCAATCTTCTTGACTGGGCTTTACTCCAAATGGATACACTCAAAATTCAACCCACAAAAGTTAAACTCGCGACCGTTTTTGCAGATAACTTGAAAATGGTAGAGGCCATGCAAATGAAGCAAATGCATTTTGTAAACGAGTTTCCTTCAGGTATTTACGGGCTGGCCGACCTGAACATGCTAACCCTGATCTTGCGAAACCTTGTACTCAATGCCATTAAATTCTCAGAAATCGGAGGAAAGATTGAAGTTGCCTGCAAAGACTTTGATAAACACTTTTTTGTAATTGCTGTTAAAGACAAGGATGTAGGTATTAGTGAAGATGTAAAAAAACTATTGTTCGACAAATCATCCGGTTACAGTAGTCGAGGCACAGCCAACGAAATAGGTATCGGTCTTGGCCTCATCCTTTGTAAGGAATTTGTAGAGAAAAATGGTGGTAAAATCTGGCTTGAAAGTGAGGAATGGAAAGGGAACTCATTTTATTTCACAATTCAGAAACCATCTGAATAAGGTTTAGTATTTTCCTTCTATTTTTGTCAAGAGTATGAAGGAACCTGCAACTACGTATTGGTCAAACATCGGCATTGCAGTGAGCACCATTAGGCAAGGTCTTTCTCTAACCTTCTCTCATTTTCTCAAAGCCCGCAAAAGCAGATCAAAGCTCTCGATTCAGTCGCCCGATTATTTTGAACATCAAGAAGGTATTGCCACCGTGCAATACCCGTTCGAAACAATTCCTGTCCCTGATAATGGTCGATATCAATTGCATAATGAAATTGATGATTGCATTGTTTGCGATAAATGCGTTAAAGTCTGTCCGGTAAACTGCATTACGATTGAGCCAATAAAATCCACAGAAGAATTTGGCAAAACTTCAGATGGAACTCCTAAAAGAATCTATGCTGCTCAATTTGATATTGACATGGGCAAGTGTTGCTTCTGCGGATTGTGCACTACGGTTTGTCCTACCGAATGCCTCACAATGACCAAGGAGTTTGATTTTTCAGTTTTCGATATTATGGAACACAATTTCGCGTTTAGTGCTATGACTCCTGCTGAAATTGAAGCAAAAAGAATGGAGTGGGAAGAATATCAAAAAAATAAAGCAGCGACCACGCCTGAAGCGACACCAGCTTCTACATCAGCAGCAAAGCCTGTTTTCAAACCAAAGATTAAACCACCATCCCCACCCACCAAAACTGAATGAACCCCGGCCAATTAACCTTATACCTATTTGTATTTACTGCCATCATTTCGGTATTGGTAATGATTTTCACCCGAACTGTTTTTTATGCTGCCTTGGCATTGACTGTTTGTCTTATTTCCATGGCAGGCATTTATGCATTACTATACGCAGAGTTTCTTGCCATCACACAACTCGTCATTTATGCCGGAGGTGTTTTAGTACTTATCCTCTTTGGAATCATGCTCACCAATCGGATATCTGGCAAACCACTTATTACAGAATCGCACCATGTAATCAAGAGTGCGATTATTTCCGCTGGGATGTTCCTCATATTATTAGTCACGTACCAAAAGACTTCGTTCGACCAAAGCCAATCTGCACCAGCACCTGGCAATCATATTAATAAAATTGGTATCGAGTTGATGAGCAACTATGTGGCTCCTTTCGAACTTGGAGGTATATTGCTTTTAGTGTGCCTAATAGGTGCTGCACTCATGGCGTCTTCATTTAAAAAAAATGACCATGTCTGATCATACGCTCCTATTTGCTCTTGGAGCTTTTCTTTTTTCTGCCGGTTTGCTGATTGTACTCACCAAAAAAAACGCGATCATGATTTTATTAGGGATCGAGCTGATGTTGAATGCTTCGAACCTCAACCTGATTTTATTCAACAGGCAAAATCCGACAACCTATGAAGGTCAGTTCTTTGCACTATTTGTCATACTCGTAGCCGTGTGCGAGGCCGCAGTAGGTATAGCGATCATCCTTAAAGCGTATCATTATTTTCATACTTCAGTTCCCGATCAATTTAGTGACTTAAAGGAAAGAAATTGACAGAGACAATACATTCAGCAGCTTCACTTTGGTTAGCATTAAGCGTGCTGACCATTCCTTTATTTTCAGCACTTGTTTGCTTTGTCATATCCGAAAAGTTTGCATGGCTCTCTCCCATGGTTAGCAGCTTACTCTTGTTCATCACATTCATCTGCTCTGCTTTTCTATTCTTTCAAGTAGGAGACAGCCATGCGTTGACCTATTCATGGCCGTGGTTTTCTGTCAATGAAAACATTATTCGCGCAAGTTTGTTGCTCGATAAGCATGGCTTAATCATGGTGATGGTAGTTTCATTAGTCTCCTTTCTGGTGCATCTATACTCAATCGGATATATGGCGGAGGATCAGGCACTGATTCGATACTTCGGCATGCTTGGCTTTTTTACGTTTGCTATGCTTGGGCTGGTGATGAGCAGCAATCTGCTAATCCTATTTTGTTTTTGGGAATTGGTGGGATTTAGTTCTTACCGACTGATTGGGCATTGGTACGAAAAACAGGAAGCTGCAAAAGCTTCCACGAAAGCATTTTTGATAAACCGTGTTGGGGATCTTGGTTTTCTGATTGGCCTGATGATACTGTGGTCATGGCTGGGCAACCTTGATATCACCTATTTGAATCTTGAGACAATACCTACATTTTGGTTAACCACAGCAGGCGTTTGCATTTTCATTGGAGTGATCGGTAAGTCTGCACAATTCCCACTGTTCCATTGGTTGCCCGATGCCATGGAAGGACCAACTCCTGTATCCGCATTAATCCATGCCGCAACTATGGTAGCTGCAGGCGTTTTTTTATTGATCCGAATTGAAAGCCTGTTTACCGAAAACACATTAGTGATCATTTCTGTTACGGGAACAATTACTGCCATAACCGGTGCTATTGGTGCCCTGTTTCAATATGACATTAAAAAAATATTGGCTTACTCTACCATTTCGCAATTAGGTTTTATGGTGATGGCTATTGGTGCTGGTGCAGCGCAAGGTGGTTTTCTGCATTTACTTCATCATGCTTTTTTTAAAGCAGGATTATTTTTAGGCGCTGGTGCCATCATTCATGCCATGCATCAGGCATATCATCATCAGGAAGGTAACGTTGATGTACAAGACATTCGTAATCTGGGTGACTTACGAAAAAAAATACCAATCACGTTTATAACATTCATGATTTGTTCCGCAGCGCTTGCTGGACTTCCTTTTACCTCTGGTTTTGTATCGAAAGAACTAATCTTAACACAAATGAATGAATGGTCGGGGAATGCGTTTTCATGGAAATGGTTAGTCATTCTTGGCGCTTGGGTTGTAACACTTCTTACTCCAGTTTATACATTCCGCATGGTCTGGTTTATCTTCTTCGCAAAATCAAAACACAATGTTGAGATGGTGGAAGTTCCTATTGTGATGCGCCTGTCAATGTTTGTGATCTCGATGAGTTCTCTGGCCTTGTTAATCACGTTCAAACCATTTCATATTTTAACGATAATAAATGTCTTGATGTCGTTATATCCGAATACAAGTCACCTGATCACGTTGCTTTCAACCTTAATCTTATTGATTGCGCTAGTTTCTGCTTTTTTTATGTATAAAAATTATGAACTAAAAGATCAGAATAAATTTCTCACTCCAAACCTCTATCTGGATTGGCTTTCTGATTATGCCTTCAAACTGGTATTACAATTCGCTATTCTCGTACATTGGTTTGACCGAAAAGTAATCGACAAAATCATTAATGGATTAACGTATTTGCAAGTAGGCATAGCCCATGTAACCGGCTGGTCGGATCGGTATCTGGTGGATGGTGTCGTTAATGGGATGGCCTATTCTGCAAAAGGAATCGGTTCAGTAACACGTTCCTTAGCCAACGGAAAAATTCAGTCGTATTTACTTTGGGCTATGGCTGGCCTACTTATTTTTATACTTTGGATTTTATACTGATGCGGCATCTACTCTCCTATCTGATTTTTACACCACTCCTTGCTGCCGTGGTCGGTCTGCTTATTCCGGCTACTCAAAAGAATACATTTAGAGTATTCGCCTTGCTGATAAGCATCATTCAGATTGTGATCATGGTCTTGATCGCATTACACTATGAGCATCACGATGGCATTCAACTTAGTGAACGACTTCCGTGGATTTCTATGGATTTAGGACAATGGGGAACAATGAAGGCAGAATATTTTGTAGCACTCGATGGGTTAAGTTTTCCGATGGTTGCTTTGTCCGTAGCCATCATTAGTATTGCTGTCATCTCTTCGTGGACCATTGAAAAAAATCAGAAAGGGTATTTCATTCTAATGCTTATTCTCAATGGCGCAATCATGGGAAGTTTTTGTGCATTAGACTTCCTGCTCTTCTATGTGTTCTTTGAGTTTTTGTTGCTGCCCATGTATTTCCTTATCGGGATATGGGGAGGCCCCAGAAGAGAACATGCTTCCATCAAATTCTTCTTATACACGCTGCTCGGCTCCATCTTGATATTGATTGTGATCATCGCGCTTTACTTATCTTTTCAAGATCCAACTTCCGGTAAGGTACTCGTGCACACATTCAATATGCTTCACATGCAAAATCCGGAAAACATCATTCCGGGTTCCATCTTATCAATTGATTCAACTGATTTACTAGGGCCTTACTCTTATAGACTCTGGGCCTTTCTTTTACTCTTCATCGGGTTTGCCATTAAACTCCCTGCTGTGCCTTTGCACACCTGGTTGCCCGATGCACACGTGGAAGCTCCCACTCCTATCTCCGTTATTCTTGCCGCGCTACTATTAAAATTTGGTGCCTACGGATTACTTCGCTTTGCATATCCCATTTTTCCGGATGGAGCTATTTACTTTAGTTGGTTGGTAGGATTTGTTGGCGTAGTGTCTATTATTTATGGAGCACTGAATGCACTTTCATCCAAAGATCTTAAAAGACTAATCGCCTACTCCTCTGTATCACACATGGGCTTTGTATTATTGGGTTTGGCTTCCATTACTGTTGAGGGAGTGACCGGGGCTGTTTATCAAATGTTCAGTCATGGAATTATTTCGGCCATGCTTTTCTTAATAACGGGCGTGTTGTATGATCGCACCCACGATCGATTGATTGCAAACTACTCCGGCCTCGCCAGCAAAATGAAAGTGTTTACCGGATTTGTCCTGATTGCTTTCTTTGCCTCTTTAGGGTTGCCAGGTCTTGCAGGATTCATTGGCGAGGTGATGATCCTCTTTGGAGCCTTTCTATCGCAAAAAGCGAACGGGCTCCTTCCTATCTGGATGGCAATCGTTGCAACTTTTGGTCTATTACTAGGAGCAGGTTATTATCTATGGACAATTCAACGCATGTTTTATGGACCTTTCTCTGTAAAAATTCCTGCTGCTGAAATGAATGATCTTAATCACAGAGAATATGTCATGCTTTTGCCTTTGGCTATGGCTGCCTTATTTTTTGGAGTACTTCCACAAACGCTTCTCAACTTCATCAATCCATTTGCACAACAGTTTGTAGAAGCATTATTCAAGTCTGCATCATTTATCAATCCATAATGAAGTTGACGCTATGAATGATCCGCTTCAACATATTTTTGAAAGTGTTTCTCTGCTAATACCGGAAGTGATAATCACAGCTTCGTTGATCATCACGATCCTGCTTGGGCTCATTCTAAAAACCAACAAACATGTTATCTTAAAAACACTTGCGCTGGCTTCATATGGTTTGGCCATTTTCATAGTCCTTCATCATTTACCCACCACATCAACCCTGCTTTTTGGAGGCATGATTCGCATCGATGAATTCTCATCCTATTTCAAATTTTTGTTTTTAACCGGTGGGATTTTAGGTGTTTGGATTTCAGGTCCGCAAAAAGAAAATTCTTCTGCTGAATATTTCCTCTTGTTCCACGCAGTGATCCTGGGAAGTTGCCTGCTTGCTTCCAGCATGAATTTTATCATGGTCATTCTATCCCTTGAGTTAATTTCGTTGAGTTCATACTTGCTTACCGGATTTGGCTTCAACAAAAAAAGTGCAGAAGGGAGTTTGAAATATTTTTTGTTTGGTACCGTGGCCACGGCCTGTATGATTTACGGCATCTCCATTATTTATGGCATTGCCGGCACGCTCGATTTTTCATCAGAATTATTTTTAAAAAATCTGATCGCGCTGTCATCACCACTGCTTTTGATTGCCGGTTTATTTACGCTTGCTGGCTTTCTTTTTAAGATTACCGCTGTGCCTTTTCACTTATGGGCACCCGATGTGTATGAATCTGCACCCACACCGGTGGTCGCTTTTATATCGGTAGTACCCAAACTGGCCGGCATCGCTGTCTTAACAAAATTCACATTGGCTATTCATCTTTTTGGCCAATCTGGATATAACTGGCAAGTGATTCTGTCTGTCATTTCACTGCTTTCCATTCTGATCGGAAACCTATCCGCCATCGCACAAACAAATCCGAAACGAATGCTTGCTTATTCTTCGGTGGCACAATCAGGCTTCCTGCTAGTTGGATTGGTAGCGTTCGGTATGGACGGAATTCATTTCATGCTCTTTTATTCAACAGTTTTTCTGGTGATGAACTTCCTGGTTTTTAATGCCTTAAATCAGTTTGAGAATTCTTACGGTGAGCTTGGCATTCAATCCTTAGCAGGTTTAGGCACGTTATCAATTATTCCTTCTCTGGCGATTTTGATCGGCTTCGTTTCCTTAACAGGCCTACCGCCCACAGCAGGCTTTACCGCTAAACTATTTATTTTTGGTTCACTGTGGGGAGCATACCAACAAAGTGGCGAATTGATATTGCTGGTTCTTTTTGTCATTGGCCTATTGAATACCGTGATCTCCCTGTTCTTTTACCTGAAAATTCCATACTATCTGTTTATAAAAGAGAAAAAAGAAACTGCTAATTCAATAAAATCTGATGTGGCCGGCAATCTTTTGAGCTTGATTTTGGTTATCGTACTATTCTATCTTTTCATCAGCCCGGATAAGTTGATGGGATGGATTAATAAAATTACCTTTGTGCTGTAAAGCTTTTAGGCTTCAAGAGCAAAAGGGCAGATTTCTGGTCGTGTTATTTTCGGAGACTTTGAAATAAAAATCTATGAGTGAACCCATCCTTCATGAATGTGGCATTGCCCTCATTCGATTGCGCAAGCCACTTTCTTACTACATCGAAAAATATGGCACCACCTATGCCATGAACAAGATGTATATTTTGATGGAAAAACAACACAATCGGGGTCAGGATGGAGCCGGAATTGCCAACATCAAAATTGATCAAAAGCCCGGATTCCGATTCTTCAGTCGCTACCGCTCTATTAAAGCCCAACCGGTAGCATCGCTCTTCAAAAAAATTGGCAAGAAATATCAGAAGGCTCAGAAAGAAGGCAAAGAGAAATTCAAAGATGAACATTGGCTGAAGGAAAAAGTAGCCTTTAGCGGAGAGTTGTGGTTAGGCCACTTACGCTACGGCACTCACGGTCTCAATAGTATAGAAAATGTGCACCCCTTCCTGAGACAAAATAACTGGCGCAGTCGCAATCTCGTGATGGCCGGAAATTTTAATTTGACCAACGTGGATGAGCTGTTCAACATATTGGTTGAGCTAGGTCAGCACCCAAAAGAAAAAGTAGACACCGTAACCGTGATGGAAAAAATTGGGCACTTCCTGGATGAAGAGGTTCAAACACTCTTCCAAAAATATAAAGGTCAATACACGAATCTCGAAGTATCGGACATCATTGAAAATGAACTTGATCTTACGCGAGTCTTAAGAAGAGCATGCAAAGATTTTGATGGCGGCTACACTATGGCCGGCCTCACCGGTTCAGGTTCTGCCTTTGTGGTAAGAGATCCATCCGGTATCCGACCTGCCTATTACTATGCCGATGATGAAATTGTGGTGGTGGCTTCCGAAAAACCTGCGATTAAAACTGCCTTCAACGTTAACTATTCGCAAATTCAGGAGATTCAGCCCGGGCATGCGCTGATCATCAACAAAAATGGTGAGTATGTGCAGCATCAGATTTTACCAGCTCGAGAAAAAAAATCGTGCAGCTTCGAACGTGTCTATTTCTCACGAGGAACTGATCCTGAAATTTACCAGGAACGCAAGCAACTCGGTAAGTTACTTGTTCCTCAGATTCTGAAAGCAATCAATTTCGATTTAAAGAATACGATCTTCTCGTATGTGCCCAATACGGCTGAAACAGCCTTCTTAGGTATGATGGCCGGTATTGAAGATTATTTGATCAACAAACAAAAAGATATTATTCTGGATGGTAAGCCTACAGTTGACTCACTCGATGATATTTTAACATTCCGTCCGCGCATCGAAAAAATCGTCATCAAAGATGTAAAACTCCGGACCTTCATCACAGACGATTCGCATCGCGATGACATGGTTGCCCACGTTTACGACACGACCTACGAAGTGGTGAACAAGGGAAAAGATACGTTGGTGATTTTGGATGACTCTATCGTGCGTGGAACTACGTTAGAGAAAAGTATTCTTAAAATGCTCGACCGTTTGGGACCTAAAAAGATTTTAGTGGTTTCCTCAGCACCTCAGATTCGTTTCCCCGATTGCTACGGAATTGATATGAGTAAGATGGGTGACTTTGTTGCCTTCCGCGCATTGATTCAATTACTAAAAGATCAAGGTAAAGATTATCTGCTTGGAGAAATTTATGAGCAATGTCAACGGGCAGAAATCGAGGAAGATCCAACCAACTATGTGAAGAGATTATACGATCAATTTGGCTACGAAGAAATCTCTGAAAAGATTGCTGACATCGTGCGTCCTGCTGATATGAAGGCTGAATTGGAAGTAGTGTATCAAACGGTAGAAAATCTTCACAAGGCGATACCAAATCATTCTGGCGACTGGTACTTTACGGGCGACTATCCCACTCCGGGCGGTATGCGCGTAGTGAATAAATCGTACCGCAATTATATGGATGGAAAGTTGGTAAGAGCTTACTAACTGAATCTGCTAAGGAAGGTAAAAATCAAATACGATATCATTCATGCATTTAAAATGCCCGCGCGGACATTTATTATATCCTATTTTTGAGCACGGGCGACAATCGATCATCTTGTTTTCAAACACAGTAAATTTGGTGCGAAACGGATACATCCCAAATTCTGGTATCGTATTTCCCCAAATGGAAAACACTTCTTTCTTAAAGGCAGCGGCAATGTGCATGAGCCCGGTATCATGCGTAAAAACATGACTCGATTTTTTGACCAAGCTGGCCGACTGATTCAAGTTAAATTTTCCACAAGCATTATAAATTACGGTCTTCTTATTCAACTCAAACAAACCGGACTCATATTCAGTAGAATGTGTTCTTTCAAAAAAAGCCCGAATGTGTTCACCCGTTTCGAAATCCTCCTTGCCACCCAACAATACGATGGGCTTATTTATCCTGTCGCACAATTCAATCATGCGCGGTAAAGGCAATTTTTTTGTGTTGTGTTGTGCCCCAATCGCATAAACGACAAAATTCTTTTGATGGGTTTCCGGCAACCACTCGATGGGCACTTCGTCTTTTTCTGGAATAAAGTAATCCAGACCCAGTGCATCAGGCTTTACTCCCAGCTGTGCTACAGTTTTTAAATACCTGTCGACAATATGAACAGGAGGCAATTGATCGATTTTTAAATTGACCTTAAGCCATTTCTTTAAATTAATCTTATCAAAACTATAAGACTTTCTTCTCAAGGCAGTTTTAATAATGCGCGTGCGCAGATTACAATGAAGGTCGATGACATAATCATACTTTTCCTTCCTTAGGTGATCGATTAGTCTCGCCAGACTTTCTTCAAGCAAAAAAAGCCGATCAACATAAGGATTGGACTCCAGGATGCTCTTGTATTGGATTTTAGTGACATAATGAATTTCCGCATCTTCCAATTGAGTTTTTAGCGCGCGTATCACCGGGGTGGTGAGCACAATATCCCCAATGGAGGAGAAGCGAATTATTAATACCTTCATGGCTAGCTTAATTCATTTGAAACCTCAGAAAAATACGAAGACAATTTACTATTTTAGTCACTTCGTTGTTTTAATAATTTGAAGACTGTATTTCGATGAATCTTCTAAAAAGAAATAACCAATTAAACCCAAAATAAACTTCTTTTATGAATTATTGGTTGATGAAAACGGAGCCCAGTACATTTTCGTGGGATGACCTTGTGCGAGATAAAAAAGCGGTGTGGGATGGCGTTAGGAATTTTCAGGCTCGTAATAACTTGAAAGCTATGAAAAAAGGTGACCTCACATTCATCTATCACAGCATGGATGATAAGGCCGTAATTGGTATTGCTGAAATTACCCGCGAATACTTTCCAGATCCTAAAGACAAAGATTGGGCAGCAGTAGAAATAAAGCCTATGCAAAAATTAAAGAACACCGTAAATCTTGCTGTGATCAAACTAGAAAAAAGACTTGCCGATATGGTGTTGGTGAAAAACTCCCGATTATCGGTGCAGCCTGTAAGAAAAGAAGAGTTTGACCTAGTGATTGGCATGGGTGAGAAATAGTGCATGAAAGATCTAATCTTCATATTTTCAATCAGACACTTCTTGATCGGAGCTATTGGCACTTTTTCGATCGCTTCTCATGCTCAAGTAGAGCAAACTGCCCGATACGAACGAGAGCAAAAAAGTAATGACTCCGAATTCATCTTGGTACCCATGGAAGAAAAAGGTATCGTCTTAATTCATGATAAAGATCAATTTAAAGAAGGAAAAAGAATATGGGAATTGGTCGTATTGAATTCCGATCTCAAAGAAACGTTGAGTATCGAAATCGATATTGAATCGCGTTCACGCCTTATCGGATATGATTACAAAGATGAACTGGTATATATCTTATTCAGAAGCAATGACCATGATGGAAGTGACTTAAGCCTTCTAACCATTCATACAAAAACACAAGAGGTAAGAAGATTTTCGATTAAACAAGAACTGATGTTTAAGGTGACACACCTTGGTGTTCTCCATCACGCCATCGTATTAGGAGGATATGTCAATAATGACCCGGCTATTTTAATCTACGATTTGGAAACAGAAAATTTGAAAATTGTTCCTGGGTTTTTCCTTTCTGAAACACAACTGCTAGACCTGCGAACCAATGCAAACAATACTTTTAACGTATTGATCATTGATCGCACCACCAAAGAAAAGAAGCGGTTAACCTTAAAGACCTTTGATGCAACGGGCGCCATGCTGATTGACGATGTCATTGAGTTTGATGCCAAGCGAGTAATTCTTTCCGGCATAACCAGTACTCTTAAAAATGATGAATTGTTAATTACGGGCACATGGACAGAGGGCACCTCAAAACAGGCTTCAGGAATTTACTCCGTGCTGGCAGATCCCTTTTCAGACCAGGTTGTGAAATTTTATGATTTCGGTAGCCTTGAACATTTTCTTGATTATCAATCTCCTAAGCGTATTGCCAAACTGAAACAAAAATCTTCTCAGGCAAAGATGGCTGGCTCCATACCTGAGTTTAAAGCATACACCTCCGTGATTCGGATGGAGGAGAATTCTCATGGATTTGCTTTGTTGGCAGAAGTATATCTACCATCATCAAATTTCAATTCAAACCCATATATGCCAGGATTCTCCAATCCCTATTATTATGGGGGTTTCAGCCCCTACGGTTATAGTCCATTCATGAGCCGGTACTATAACAATCCTTACCAATTTAGTAATGGATATACCACCCCGCACAGTGATGAAATAAAAAATCTATATTCTTCCGTTCTTGTTTTTGATCTTAATGGAAACTTAACCAGGGATTATGGAATAATTCTGGAAGAAAAAAAATCAATAGGACTGGAACAAACCGCTGACTTCATTTTTAATAATGACAAAGTTGCTATTGCTTATAAGAAAGAAAAAGATTTGATGATCATGCATCACACTGCAGATGGAAGTACCGCTGATACACTCCAAACCATCCTTCAAAAGCCGCGAGAAATAATCCGTTCTGATTCAGAAATTGGTTATGTGAGAGCGTGGTATCAAAACTATATGTACACCTGGGGATACCAACGTATTAAAGATCAGGAAAAACAATCTGAAGATCCAAATCGATATGTGTTTTATATCAATAAGATCAGGATCGATTAGTGTAATCCTTACACTCTTGCTGGCATGGCCTTGTTTTGCGCAAGTTGCTACGTTAAATCATTTTGAACTTATTCTAGAAGATCAAAATAATTTGGACAATCCTCAAGTAACATCGCTGGGTGAGGCTGGTGTTCTGATTCACCGAAAGGTAATAGGCAATGCTGAGGATCACATTGAATTAATAAAACTTGATACTACGTTGCGCGAAAGTTGGAGAGGTGTAATAAAAATTGAAAAAAATCTCACCGTTGCAAAGGCCATTGTCCACGATCAAATAGCATACTTGCTATTGAGTGCTACATTCTTTGGAAATTTCGATTTTGAAATCATCGCCATGGATGTTAACACACGAAGCTACAACCAGTATCTCGTGAAAAATCTTATTCCGCTCAATCTTACTCATTTAGACATCTCAACAAACGCAATCCTCATTGGGGGTTATTTTAATACCACTCCTGTTGTACTTCATTTCAGTTTTGCTACAGGTCAATCGCGACTTCTTCCTGGATTCTTCAATGAACCTGGGTTGCTTAATCAAATAAGAACAGGCAACGATGGCCTGATTGATATTATTGTAAGCGCGCGAAGTGATCAACGAAAAAAAATTCTTTGGATTAAAAGTTATACCCCAGAAGGCGATCTCATTAAAGCGACTGTTATGGAAGGTGATGTTGACAAAAATCTCCTTTTCGGAAAATCCTTTAGAAAAGAAGATGGTACACAAATCGTTGCTGGAAGTTTTGGAGTGCGCAATACAGAATACAGCAGAGGAGTTTTTATAGCAGAAATAAAACCCGAAGGAAATCAAACGCTGAACTATTATAATTTCAGCGATATGGAAAATTTCTTCAAATTCATGAGACCACGACACGAAGCGCGCGTAAAGAATAGAATTGAAAGGAGAAAACTCAAGGGCAAAAAAAACAGAAAATCGTTTCGCTTTTTAACAAATGAACTTCATCAATATAAAAACGAATTTATCCTGTTAGGAGAAGCTTATTATCCTCACTACCTATATTCAAATTCTTACTTCCTTTCCGTGCGAGGGGATCGAATCTTTGACGGTTATCGTTACACTCATGCCTCAGTAATTGGATTTGACCAAACTGGCAAGTTAAAATGGGATAATACGTTTGAAATTGGTGATGTAAAAACCTTCTACCTCAAACAATTTGTAAAATTGGCCCCAAGTAGTGAATCGCTAGGGATGATGTACCTGTATGAAAATACATTGCGTAGCAAAAAAATTAGCCGCAACGAGGTTTTGGAAGGTAAATCATCAAAAACATTAGACTCAAAACTTGAAACTAATTTGGTGAAAGAAAAGGCTACAGAATCGAGTACGTTAGAATATTGGTATGCCCCATATCTCTATGCTTATGGTATTCAGCGCATTAGTGGCTCGATAGTAGAAAAGAATGAGTTTGGAAGAAGGATACTTTTTATTAACAAACTAAAATATCAGTAGGAAACCATTACTTTTTCTTACTTTCGCAGAGGCGTATGCAGAAGAAACTCATCTTTGATTCGGACCTGCTTGATATCACCCTCGGCCGCCTTTGCGAGCAGTTAATAGAAAACCATTCCTCATTTGAAAATTGTGTTATTCTAGGTCTTCAGCCAAGAGGTATCTATTTGGCTGAAATGATTCAAAAGAAGCTAAAAAAACTCTCCAAAAAAGACATCCCGATTGGCTTCCTCGACACCACCTTTTATCGTGATGATTTTAGAAGACGTGATACTCCTGCCAAAGCGAGCGAAACAAAGGTTCCGTTTGTTATTGAAGGAAAAGATGTCGTGTTGATTGACGATGTGCTTTACACAGGCCGCACCGTGAGGGCGGCTTTAGATGCCATGATTGCCTTTGGCAGACCATCGAAAGTAGAACTTTTAGTGTTGGTGGATAGAACAAACACCCGGGACCTCCCTATATCGGCCGACTATGTAGGGAAGTTTGTTAATACACTAGAGTCGCAACGGGTATTGGTAGAACTGCAGGCACAAGGATATAAACAGAACAGAATTTGGTTAATCGATAAGGAATAAACACCATGTCTACACTAAGTCAACGTCACTTATTAGGAATCAAGAACATAACCCGAAAAGACATTGAGTTGATTTTTGAAACGGCTGATACTTTTAAAGAAGTAATCAATAGGCCAATTAAAAGAGTTCCTTCTTTGCGAGATGTAACCATCGCCAATATTTTCTTTGAAAACTCAACACGCACTCGGCTTTCTTTCGAGCTGGCTGAAAAAAGGCTTTCAGCCGATGTGGTAAATTTTTCTGCATCTACCAGCTCCGTGAAAAAAGGAGAAACCCTTTTGGATACGGTTAACAATATTTTAGCCATGAAGGTTGACATGGTGGTGATGCGTCACGCCAGTGTAGGTGCACCTCATTTCTTATCAAAGCATATCAAAGCCAACATTGTCAATGCCGGAGACGGCACGCATGAACATCCGACTCAAGCCCTGTTAGACGCCTATTCTATTCGCGAACGACTTGGCTCAGTAGAAGGTAAGAAAGTGGCAATCATTGGTGATATCCTTCACTCTCGGGTGGCTCTTTCCAATATTTTTGCCTTACAAAAATTGGGAGCTAAAGTAATGGTGTGCGGTCCTCCAACTTTATTGCCCAAGTTCATTTCATCATTAGGTGTGCAAGTAGAACTTGATGTAAAGAAGGCACTCGAGTGGTGCGATGTTGCCAACGTATTGCGCATTCAATTGGAGAGGCAGCAGATTAAATATTTTCCTTCGTTGCGTGAATATTCACTTTACTACGGCATCAACAAAAAAATGCTAGATAACCTAAAAAAACAAATTGTGATCATGCATCCAGGCCCCATCAACAGAGGTGTTGAACTTACCAGCGATGCAGCAGATGCACAACAATCTGTTATTCTCGATCAGGTTGAGAATGGGGTAGCGATTCGCATGGCCGTGCTGTATTTATTGGCTGGAGCAACGTCCTGATTTTTAATATTCAAGGCCGACTTTCGTTATTCTTGAAATTCCTACTTTTACAGTCATTATAAACTGCTTATGATTTACAATTCAATCATCGAAACCATCGGTAATACCCCCATCGTCCGTCTTAATAAAGTGACCAAGGGAATAGTGGGTACGGTACTGGCTAAAGTAGAATACTTTAACCCAGGCAACTCCACTAAAGACCGGATGGCATTGAAGATGATTGAGGATGCTGAAAAAGCAGGACTCATAAAACCTGGCGGTACAATCATCGAAGGTACTTCTGGAAATACAGGAATGGGTTTAGCTTTAACTGCACTGGCGAAAGGGTATAAGTGTATCTTTACCATGGCCGACAAACAATCGCAGGAAAAAATAAATATATTAAGGGCAGTAGGAGCTGAAGTGATCGTTTGCCCTACTAATGTGGAGCCCGAAGATCCTAAATCTTATTATTCGGTTGCCCGCAAGCTCAACAAGGAAATCCCAAATTCGATTTATCCAAATCAGTACGACAATCCTTCAAATGCACAGGCACACTATGAAACTACCGGTCCAGAAATATGGAGCCAGTGCACTGGAAAAATTACTCACTATGTGGCAACCGTAGGCACAGGAGGTTCTATGTGTGGCACCGCCCGTTACCTGAAAGAACAAAATCCTAATATGGCCGCCATTGGTATTGACACCTATGGTTCAGTCTTTAAAAAATATAAAGAGACCGGCATATTCGATAAGAATGAAGTATATCCATACCTCACCGAAGGTTTCGGTGAAGATATACTTCCCAAGAACGTAGACTTTAATGTGATCGATCAGTTTATTAAAGTAACGGATAAAGATGGAGCCATCATGGCTCGAAGGCTCTCGCGTGAAGAAGGTTTGTTTGTTGGTTGGAGCAGTGGTTCAGCTGTTCATGGTGCCATGGAATATGCTAAAGACCATCTAAAAAAAGATGACGTGATGGTGATCCTTCTGCCCGATCATGGCACTCGCTACCTTAACAAAGTGTATAACGATTTGTGGATGAAAGATCATGGATTTCTGGAGGAACGTACCTTTGGAACTGCCCGCGAAATTATTGCCAGGCGAAATGGAAAAGAGAGTCTCTACACGGTATCTAAAAACTCAACCATTGGTGAAGCCATTCGCATAATGAATCAGCAAGGCGTGGATCAGGTGCCCGTAACAGATGCAAATGAATTTGTAGGAAGTGTGACCACCTCAAGCTTGGTGGAAAAAATCATCAACGATCCTTCCCTAAAGGATAAGCATGTAGGTGAAATTATGGACAAACCCATGCAGGTAGTGGCACTTGATAGTACACTGGATGTTTTATCATCACTACTGAATAAAAACAATAAAGCACTCTTAGTAAGAGATGATCTGGAAGTGGCTCATATCATCACTCAGCATGATATTTTAAAAGCAATCACTCAATAAGTTATGGTAATGATGATGTGACTATAGAACGGAAAGGTTTTCTCTGAAGAACCAAGCTTCTTTTTAGTGCCTATCGTTGACTATATGCTCATTGAATTTGATCACTACTACTCTTCCAAAATCTCAATATCCACCCTTACATTGGCTTGAGCTAAAGAATGATTCTCATCATAGATAGGTTTTTTTCCACCCCATGCTTTTACATCCATACGTTTAGCGTCAATTCCCGCGTTAGTCAAATAGGTTTTAATAACCTTAGCTCGCTCTTCAGACAATTTAACAGCAGAACCCTGATCCTCATCATTGTCCGATGACAATGAAAAGAACTCTTTGCTATTGCCCAGTGTTACTATCTTACCAAATCCATTTCCATTAGTATGACCATGAATTCTGATCTTTGTGGTAGGCCTTTCCTTCATCATTTTTAGAAGCTCGCCTATTTCAAAACTGGATTCAGGACGCATGATGGCAGTCTGATTAAAGAAGTACACGTTATACATAACTACCTTATCTCCTTTCTTAAGTTGTACTAAATCGAAAGTGACTACTACGTTACCATCTTTTAAAGAAACGGCATCTTCAATTTTAGGCTTGTCAAAATTAATTGGGATCTGAATTTTACGATATCCAAACAAATCACAAACAATTGCCAGGTTTCCTGATTTGTTCACGGGTTTAACATTCACCACATCATTTCCTCTGTAGGAAACTATCTTTCTTCCTTTTTTAATATCCGCATCGAATATATCTATATCCCCCTCTACCTCTAGTCCGGTATCGATTGACTTTAATCTAAATATGAAAGGTTTACTCCCGTCTTTGACTATTTCTGGTTCAACTTTAGGCTCAATTATTTCGGTGACTACTGTTGTTACAGCGATAGTTGAATCTGGCTTAGTTTTTGTTTCAACAAGTTCCTTTTTCTCAAACTCAATAACCAGGGGATTGTACCCTAGTAGTCCCCTATACACCCACGTTTCTGAATATGTAAGCTCCTTTCGTAGCTTCATAACCTGCGTAATAGCCACTTCTCTATCTGGTGTTTCAAGAATGTATACATAGTGTAGTTTTCGAGGACCCGATATTGATGAACGGGCATTCAAACTTTGAGTTTTTGCTCTCTCCATAAACTCGGCCGCATTTCTTGGATTGGCAAAAGCCCCGATAACAACATAATAAAGATTATCGTTGCCAGCCTGGTTTTGTGAAAATAATGAGCCTGTTGCTAAAAGAAAGAAAGTAATAATACCAATCAGGATTAGAGTAAAATTTTTCATATGCTTTGATTACAACGTGTCTGTTCGAATTTGATATTTGAGGGTTGACTCAAAAAGTAAAGCAGTTTGTTGTGTCATTTTATTTGGGTAAGGTGAGGTGCAATATTGGGGTTTCAAAAAAAATTAAAACCAATCGAAGTTAATATAAAATTATCAGAAGTTAAAAATAGGCCTGAATAGGTAGAGAAACTCTCTTAAAAACTTGATGCTCCAATCACATGACAAAGAGTATATAAAAATGATGACGCTATAGATATTCGTCTAATCAATCCTCAATATCCATGCAGTGCGAGTGGCTGTCTTTAGGCGGCTAACACCCATCGCCTTCTTAGATTCTTGCATGCTGTTAGAGGAGAACACATAAACACAAAACAGTTTGTTTTTTGGATTCACACCAGATTTAACACTTTCATATCCCAGTGCAATAAGATGTTTCTGATGGGCAGTAGCAAAATCCAAATTTTGGAATGACCCTGTGATAACATATAAACCTGGCACCAGTGTCAATTGGTCGGCAGTTCCTTTCTGTTCTATAGGCGGCTCCACTTTCTTTTCCACAACGGGTTTAACAGTCTCGTTACGCTCTTCAACTTTGGGTTGTGTAATAATAGGCTTCTGGTCTGGTTCAACATTAATCACTAGGGATTCTTCTTTCTGCGTGATAATAGGCTCTTCCTTTATTGGAGTATTCGCCTTAACAATGGGTTGGTCAGATACGGCAAAACGCGCAGCCCATTTAAATATCCGCTTCTTACCTAGTCTCCATTGTAATTGCACTTCGTGCGAACTGGTTGAAATAAATTCGCTGCTTGCCAAGGGTACTTCATAACTATAGCCAAACCGAATTTTTTCTTTGATGTTCGCACCAAGAAAAAATCCTATTCCTTGTGCACTGTTATAAGAAGCCCCTGTCCATATCTTTTCTTTAAAGTACACTACTATAGCAGTCTCCCACCAGTTTTGAAGATCGCGGTTAATCCTGTAGAGCGCATACGGTTCAAATGAAAAGTTGCCCGAAGGAAATTTATAGCTTATTGAATAAAGTTGGTTTCTTAACTGTGCATAGCGAGTGTTAACCAAATCCTGAGGACTAAAATAAGGCTGTCCTAAAAGCTTAGGGAAAGAGAAGCCTAAACGAAGACTTCCCAGAGAATATGCCAAACCAAAGTTGGCATCCCCATAAAATGTATTGGAGGCTGCATTGAGAATAGCGGGGTCATTGCTATAATCTGCACCATTTAAATTCAGGTCATTGAAGCCAACCACAGCTGATAAACCTAAAAATATAAATTGATTAGCCGAAATGGGAACACGATAAGCGAAGGTTGCCTGTGTAGATGTAGTGCGTAAGGCTACTACTTCCTGAGTGAGGAAATTCATACCAAAGGAAGCTCTGTTTTGTGTTGGATATTGCAACGTGAAGCCACTTACTGATGGTGCATTATTAAAACCCAGCCACTGCTGCCGATATAATAAAGATACTTCTGTGTACCCGTTGATGCCTGCAAAAGCGGGGTTAAACAAATAAGGATTAAAATAAAATTGACGTATAGCAGGAGTGTTTTGACCTGCAGCCAGCAGTGAAAAAAAAAGTAAGAACCAGATGACTAACCCTCTTCTCATTCTGAATTTGATTTAACGCACAATTCTTACCGCACCTGTGATATCGTTCTGGCCGCCACACCGAGCGATGTAATAATAAGCTTCTTCTTCTAGTGGTTGACCTGTATCAGATCTTCCATTCCAACTATTATTATACGAAGTAACTTCATAAACCACCTTGCCGAACCGGTTATAGATGATCAGCTTACAACCCTCATAATCCAATGTATTTTTCCAAAGCCAAAAGTCATTAATACCATCATCGTTGGGTGAAAATAGTTGGGGAAACTGAACTTCATGCTGATTGGGTGACAATGGTAAAAGCAGGCTTGCTCTTCGCGGGCTATTTTCGAGCACCTTCACCATACGGTCTACCTGCCCTTGCGTGAATAGGCTCATACATTCATCATTAGTATAGTCAAGATAATTCTGAAACATTTTATTATTAGGATTGTCAACCGGACATTCTTTCTGAGGGTGAGAAGGACATCCCAACGTTAGTATTGACTGTGGCGGTGTATCGGCCACATAGTCGGTTCCTTTACATTCTGTTTCATCTCCCCAAATGTGACGTAACCCAAAGAAGTGTCCCATTTCATGAGTGGCTGTTCTCCCTTTATTATAAATCGGGTTAAGAAGAAAATTTCCATCATCAGATGAACCGAAAACTTCAAAAGAAATAACCATCCCATCAGTAAGTCGGCTTTGTGGAGATTCGTCAAGACCTCGCAACGTGGATACGGGAAACTGGGTAAAAGCAAACCGATCAGTTAGATAACATACCCAAATGTTGAGATAATTCTCAGCCGGCCAGTAGCCCTGCGCTTTGATTTCTGTATTGTCGGCAATCGTATAATCCGATTTAGTGCCCAACACCCGATTGATACCAGTGGTTGGCATACCTGCAGGATCTGTTTGAGCCAGTACAAATTCAATGGGACTTGCTCCGGCTAGCGGTTTAAATTCAGCAGGCGTATTGATCGCATCACTGTTGAGCCCTCTGAAATCTTTATTCAGTACCTCTATTTGGGATGTAATCTGTTCAACAGGAATGTTAGTGCCTATGCCAACTGCCTCACCATTATGAATAACATGAATAACTACTTGTATTTTATAGGATATGATTTGTTTCCGCTTCGCCTGGTCCTCTTCCTTTTGTCGTACTATTTTTTCCTTCAACCACTGTTCAAATTGAGCATCAGTCTCATTAAAGTATTTAGTCTTTCTTAACAGATCGTTATATTCTACTGTGCCACACCGTTGCTGCCCCTGACTAATTGTAGGTAAAGCAAATAATAACATCGATAAGTAAGCAGGCAATGTCAGGTTAGCAAATCTGAAAGACAAATTGATCTTTAATTCCACGAGATACGTATTGGATTCGAAACAGTAACGTATCAAAGATACAAAGACAAATGGATTGGAATGATTTCTATAAGCTGTAGGAGAGGAACAAATGAATTAATCCTAAAAAACTATCCAAAGATTTTTTTCAACAAGCCTTTCTTGGGAGGGTTTGCAATGTCATCTAATGCTGTGCGCAGATAAACCAAAAAAGCACTGTCTTTAATAATGTAACTATCTACTCCCATTTTTTCCACCGTTTTTCTTAACCTAGGATCGGTGTCTGCAGTAATATAAATTACAGGAATGCGAGGTTTTACTTTTGATATCAACTTTAAGTAATGGATTCCGCTTTTGTTAGGCTCTTCAAGATGATTATCCAGAATTACCAAATACGGTCTCAGTTCTCTGATCTTCTTGATGGCATCATCTCCCTTTAAAAATATCTCCGTTTGAAACCCGCCCAATTGTTTAAAATGTTCTTTCATGAACTTAAGGTACACCGGATCATCATCGACAATGAAAACAAATTTATCCAAAATTGAGCGTTTGAGTTCGAAGCTAAAGTAAAGTTAAACAGAAAGAATATACTTAGGATATGTGTGGATAATAAAGTTTTTAACCCCTCAAGAAAATTTCAGTAACCTATCACAAATATTTACCATCAGTAACAAAAAAACTCCTTTCCAATAGTTCACCATACTCGTCAATTAAAGTGAGTAGGTGCCCACCCGGCTGGGGAGCAATAGAAAGTCGATGTATCCCTTTGGTCGATCCTAAATAATTTCCGTCCATATGCCAAAAAATAGTGACCTGAGAATTATGGTGGGCAACTTCGAATAAGGCACTACCCAACTGCCCATCCAGTTGACGTGGAATAAAAATACGCGCATTTAGTTTAGGATAGATCAAATCCATCGAGGCCAAGGAAGATGGATTTTCACAATCCTTCCTAAAGGATGGTAAAGCCTTGTAGCTCAATTTCTTCGATTTGAAAAAATACTCTTGCACGGGCGGCAATACAAACCATGAAACAGACTGCATCAAGCCAATCGGCTCGCAGTCGCTATGAACGCGGTATTTGCCGTCTTTTGAAATGTGTATTTTTTGATGGTAACGACACGGGGGTGCTTCCAAGGCAGCTCGTGTAACAAGTATCTCCGCGGTTTTTTCACATAATTCCGTAGCTCTCATACCGCTCTGAACGCAAACCACAATGCTCTCTAATTCAGGTAAAGGTTTTTGAAACCAAGCATTACCAGGTAGTTGTGAAAAAATGTCAAATAAAATCGGAGCCGCAGATTCAGTTCCGGTAAGCCCGGGACGCCCTTCGCCATCAG
Organism: Bacteroidota bacterium; assembly: GCA_947470895.1. Taxonomy (GTDB): domain Bacteria; phylum Bacteroidota; class Bacteroidia; order Cytophagales; family Cyclobacteriaceae; genus ELB16-189. Next base: position 62,831 of record CANIVF010000006.1, on the reverse strand, counting down.
CATTGCCAACCCAAACCCCTACGGCATAGTCTCCGTTAACACCAACCGCCCAGGCATCGCGTAAGCCATGACTGGTACCAGTTTTCCAGGCAATTTTCTTTGAACTATAAAAGTTTCTCCACCCAGTCTCCTCTCCAGGCCTATATACTTCTTTAAGGACATCCAACGTCAGGAACAAAGAGGCAGCACTTAACCAAGAAGTCTCCTCGTTAAGTTCATTAGTCAGAGAATCAGAAACAAGATAAACAGGAGCATGAAAATCCTTTCGCGCGTATCGATTTTTTCCGGGCGATTCAAAATAATTATTCAACGTCCGCGCCATAGAAGCATAAGCGCCTGTGATATCCCAAAGGGTTCCTTCTGCCCCACCTAATATCAATGATAAACCATAATGATCGGCTGGTTGATTCAGGGTAGTGATTCCAATCTGTTTCAATAATTCATAAAACTTTTCATATCGATATTCTTTTAATTCATAAACCGCAGGAACATTTAGGGACCGTATTAATGCCTGATCGGCAGCAACCGCGCCATCATATTGTTTGGAGAAATTCTTTGGTGAAAATCCATTGATTGTGGTGGGTACATCAGGTACCAGCATACCGGGCAACAACTTTCCTTCATCCAGCATCGCAGCATATAAAAATGGCTTGAGTATGCTGCCCGTACTTCTTCGCGCCATAATTACATCAACCTGCTCACTATGTTCACGACCTGAATTGGTGTTGCCAACATAAGCCAGCACCTTCCCCGTTCTCACTTCAAGAACAATGGCTGCGGCATTAAATACCTGATTTCCTTTCAACGATTGATGATGCTGATCAACAATATCGTTCACTCTGTCTTGCACCACTTCTTCGATTGTGGAACGAACACGTTGTTGCGAAAATCCTTCTTTTGAAATTCGACTCAACAAATGTGGGGCTTCTTTGGGAAGGGCCAATGGGTTTTCCGGGATAGGTTCTTCCTTAGCTAGCTCAAATGAAATGGAGTCCATTTTACCATCACTCAACAAACGCACCAGCAACCGATCGCGTTTGCTCTTTAAGCGATCGCGATTTTTTCCAAAGTGAATTAATGACGGATTATTTGGAAGTACCGCCAGCAAGGCTGCGTCAGCCCAAGTTAGTTGAGAGGCATCACGACCAAAATAACGCCAGCAAGCTGCATCTAATCCAACTACATTGCCACCAAATGGAGCATGCGCAGCATACAAACTCAAAATCTCATTCTTTGAATAACGAAGTTCCAGGCGAGTGGAAACAACTATCTCGATGATCTTTTCAAAAAAAGTACGTGATTGATTTTTTCTGGCAAGTCGTATTACTTGCATCGATAGGGTACTGCCACCACTAATGATTTTTCTGGAATTAATATTCTGCTGAGTTGCCCTAACCAATGAAAGGACATCAAAGCCAGGATGATTAAAGAATCGTTTGTCTTCAAATAAAATAATAGCCTCTTTAAACTTCGTAGGAACTTCTTTTCCTTCCGGAAATCGCCACTGACCATCACCTGCAATCGTGGCTCCTAGCAGTTTACCTTCACGATCTTCTAAAACGGTAGAGTAAGGATCAAGAAAAAGAATTTTGGGAAGAGAGAAATAGTAAGCGATGAGCAGAAGAACACCCGAAGCGAAAATATAATACCGATATCTTTTAATCCATGCTTTCACATTTCCTGGCTTCGCTATTTTTTAATGTTTTTTAAGAACCATTCCTCTTCCGACTTAGCTACAACTTCATATTTCACCATACTTTCAATTTTCTCTCTGGCATTCGCCATCGCCCTAGTCACCATAGCATGTTCAATACATTCATCTTCTTTTAATCCCAGCTGATCAAGTACCGACATGATGCGATCGGCTCCGAAAGGTTCAAATGATGGGTCATCAATAGATGAGCAAAATGTGATTTCGGCTGAAAGATTGGCAGAAATCTTTTCAATCAAGTTATTCTCTTTGGTGGGAAGCGGGTAATGACCTGCAAATAAAAAATGAATTTTGCTCCCGGATGATAGTGTATTAAGCAATCCCATTAACCTGCTTGACGAAGAAATAAGAGAAGCATCACAGACAAATACAACATTGCTTTGGTTGGAAGCTTCGGTAAGTGAATCATTGGTCAAATGAAAATACGGTACACCTGCGGTTTTTAAAAAAGAAATGGTTTCGGTGATCGTATCTTCAAAATAACAAACAACCAGAGGGACTTGATTCTGGGTAATGGTTTTTAATGCCTCCGTAATCATACCCTTCATGGCGACTGGTCTTGTTTTCCAGACTTTATCAACATATACCGGTTTATCAGATTTTAAGAATGAGAATAAGCTCATGTCCTACTTCATTTTTAATTTATACGTTGCTTCATCAAAGCCCAACAACAGGACCTTACGATTATTTTCGATCAAGGGTCGCTTGATCACACTCGTCTTCTCCATCATTAGAGCGATCGCAGCTTTCTCATTGGTCACTTTCTTTTGGATTACCTCATCCAACTGGCGCCAGGTGGTGCCACGTTTATTGACAAGACTCTCCCAGCCTACCTGCTTGCTCCATTCACTCAGCTTGGCTTCTGTAATTCCTGATTTCTTGTAATCATGAAACTCGAATTCAACTTTGTTTTTATTCAGCCAATCGAGGGCTGATTTTACTGTGTTACAGTTCTTGATACCATAAATAATCATAGGTTGAAATTTAAAACATATCGATCAAACAAATTCCGATAATCACATATTAAATTTAATATTGCTCGAACCAATCAAAGCGGTCTTTGATGATTGTTGCCTTCGATTTTTTAAGGTATGACAAAAATGAACTCGCAGCTGGTGATAAGTTCTTTCCTTTTAGCCAAATGAGTTGCCAATTCGATATGATCGGAAATCCTTTAACCGGGATAATTTGCAAATCACCAATATTCAATTCGTTTTTAATCCCAATCAGCGGCATGATAGAACAGCCTAAACCTGCAATGACCGCCTGCTTCACGGCTTCGTTGGTAGTCAGTTCCATTTTTTTCCTGACAGGCAGATTATTTTGCTTGATGAATTTCTCCATGATATGTCGTGTGCCAGATCCGGACTCGCGATATATTAAAGGCAAATCTTTAAAAATGCTCTTATCATATAATTTATCTTTAAATTTTTGCTCCGTATTAGAAACTAAAAAAAGCCTGTTTTGCATCAACTCAACTTTTTCAATCTGCAATTGATCAGGTAAAACGGACACTAAAGAAAAATCCACTTCATTCCTCTCAAGACTTTCAATCACCTTCACTTTATTCGTTACGTCAAGAACCAACTCAATGCCGGGATGATGCTTTAGAAAATTTGTTAAAAAATAAGGCATCACATACTTTCCGGTTGAAACAGAGGATATTTTTAAACGCCCGGTAAGCTGGCCCTTAAATGCCATGGTCTTATGATTGATCGCTTGCACCTCATTCAAAATATTCTCTGCAGCAAGTGCGATCTCCTTCCCAAATTCAGTAACGAATAATTTCCTTCCGACTACCTCAGTCAATGGAATTTGAAATTGAGTCTGAAAATTTTTTAGCTGAATCGATACAGCCGGCTGGGTCAAATGAAGTTCTTCGGCTGCCTTGGTGATACTTAATGCTTGGGTGACCTTTAAAAACACCTGTAGCTGGTGAAGGGTATAATTCATAAATTATGTTTATGTATATTATTACAAATATAAATATTATTATATGATCATATTCACCGAATTTTGCGGTGTTTAAAACCGAAAACAAACGCATATGAAAACAATAACCATAGCAAAGGGTGATGGAATTGGTCCTGAAATTAAGGATGCCACGATTGAAATTATACTGGCAGCCGGAGCTGAAATCAACATAGAAGAAATTGAAGTTGGTGAAAAAATATACCTGGCCGGTAACACTTCAGGAATTGCCAAGGAATCATGGGATATGATACGGAAAAATAAGGTGTTCCTCAAAGCCCCTATTACAACTCCGCAAGGCGGAGGCTATAAAAGCTTGAACGTGACCACGCGAAAGTTTTTAGGCTTGTATGCTAACATACGTCCTTCCATGAGTCTGCATCCGTTCGTGAAGACCAAACATCCGGTGATGGATATCGTTATTGTTCGGGAAAATGAGGAAGATCTTTATGCTGGCATTGAACATCAGCAAACCGATGAGGTGGTACAATGTTTAAAATTAATTAGCAGACCAGGTTGCGAGAAAATTGTTCGCTATGCTTTTGAATATGCTAAGCAATATGGCCGTAAGAAAGTAACTTGCTTTACAAAAGATAATATAATGAAACAAGCTGATGGTTTGTTTCATCAGGTGTTCGATGAGATTGCCAAAGAATATCCTGAAATCGAAAATGAACATTGGATCATTGATATCGGGGCAGCTAAAATGGCCGATACTCCTGAAGCCTTTGATGTGATTGTTATGCCCAATCTATATGGCGATGTACTCTCGGATGTAGCTGCTCAAATAGCGGGTTCCGTTGGATTAGCTGGCTCTGCCAACATCGGAGAAGAGTGCGCCATGTTTGAAGCCATTCACGGTTCTGCACCACGAAGGGCTGGACAGAATCTTGCAAACCCCTCTGGACTTTTACAAGGCGCAATTATGATGCTAAATCATATCGGACAAATGGAGGTTGCTGAAAAAGTTCAGAACGCGTGGCTCAAAACTATGGAAGATGGCATTCATACCTATGATGTATATAAGGAAGGAAGTAGTAAACAAAAAGTTGGTACCAAAGAATTTGCGAAAGCTGTAATAGCAAACTTGGGTAAAAAACCGAGTAAACTCAAACCCGTTTCATACGGAAATAGTGGTGTACTTACATTACCAAAATATCAACGAAAGACCTCTGCTAAAAAGAAATTAGTAGGCGTGGATATTTTTGTTCACTGGAACGGATTCAATCCAGATGAGTTAGCACAAAAAATAAAACTGCTCAATAGTGGTGATACAGAATTATCGATGATCACGAATCGAGGAATCAAAGTATGGCCTGACGGATTTAGTGAAACGTTTTGCACTGATCATTGGAGGTGCCGATTTAAACCAACAGATGGTAAAACAATTACACAGTTTGACATTATTCAATTGCTCTCGCATGCCATAAACTATGGCATCGATACGATAAAGACTGAAAACCTGTATGAGTTCAATGGTAAGTCTGCATATTCGCTAGGTCAGGGACAATAAATGAACAACAGCAAAATACCTATGGGAAATTATAAATTAATTGAAGGAAAGTTTTCCGCTTCTGATGCTACACAGATTCTTTTAGAGATCATTAATAATAAAATAAACTATCATCATCTTCAGGTCTTCTCTATCAAAGAGCGCTTTAACGGAGATGTCACACATTCTGAAAAACGAATCAAAGAGCTCACAAAAATTGGTAAATCATTAAGAAAAACACTGAGTGCCGCTGAGAAGAAAGGATACCAAATTGAAATCCATTGCCCTATTGAAATCAAGGTGATTAAGTGAAAAAACTTAATGCATGCACCAATTTTTTGGCAGGAAACTTTTGATCGTAACGAAACATGGAAAGGAAAGTGCCATTGCCCCTGAGTTTGAAAATCGCCTGGCTGTAGTGTGCACTTCCTCCGTGAACTATGCTACTGATCAATTGGGAACATTCACAGGAGAGGTAGAGCGAACCCTGGATCCGCTATCTTCAGCTCGAAAAAAGTGCATCGAGGGAATGACTTTAAATCAATATGACTTGGCAGTTGCCAGTGAAGGCTCCTTTTTCCCTCACCCAAACATTCCTTTCCTACCACTCCACGAAGAAATCTTAATCCTGATCGACACGAAGAACAATCTTGAAATCAGTATAAAGAAATATAGCATCGAAACCAATTTTAGTAGTGCGGTGGTCACGTGTGAGCATGAATTAATTGATTTTGTCAACCATAGTAAGTTTCCATCTCACAAACTCATACTTCGTAAAACAAAATACAATTTCAATGAAAATTCAAAAGGTATAGGAGATTGGCAAACCTTACTCACCACCTTTCCAAATCTGATAAAGAACAGCTCTTCAATCTATGTTGAAACTGACATGAGAGCCATGAACAACCCAACAAGAATGTCAGTAATCCACTCAGCAGCAAAAAAACTAGTTGACAAGATTAACTCCCTCTGCCCTACTTGTAACACTTCCGGTTTTGGAATATCCTATATCCAGACGGGTTTACCATGCAATCTTTGCGGGGCACCCACAAAATCAATCTTAAGTGAAATCCATCAATGTTTAAGATGTGCTTTTCAAGTTGAAAAACGCTATCCAAATCGAAAGACAACAGAAGATCCCATGTATTGTGACTTTTGCAATCCCTAGTAGAATACATAATTTTCAAAACTAAACTTACATGAACTACGCCTTACTCATAGACAATCTAACAAACCCAGCTTTACTTTTTTTTGCCTTAGGTATTCTTGCGGTAAGGCTAAAAAGTGATTTAGAGATACCTCCCAACTCATCAAAATTTATTTCTCTTTACCTGTTATTCTCCATTGGTTTTAAAGGTGGTCAGGAGCTAACACACAGTCATTTTACCATGACTATTATTTGGTCTGTTCTATTTGGAATCGCCATAGCATGCATCATCCCACTATATACCTTTTTTATATTAAAAAGAAAGCTAAATATTGAAGATGCCGGTGCCGTTGCAGCTGCCTATGGCTCTGTCAGTGCAGTTACCTTTGTTACGGCCAGTTCATTTTTAGATATTCAGCAAATCAGCTTCAATGGTCATATGGTGGCAGTTATGGCTTTGATGGAAGCCCCCGCTATTGTTATAAGGGTTATCCTGATCAGGATGTATGGTCAAAAAAAGGATGGCTCAGCTAAAATAAAAAATATTATGAGCCATTCATTTACCAATGGAAGTGTTCTGCTTATACTCGGTAGTCTGGTGATTGGATTACTCGCCAGCGACCAACAAGCATTAGGCATTAAGCCATTTACAACGGATATCTTCAAAGGATTCCTCGCCATTTTTTTACTGGACATGGGTATTGTGAGTGGAAGAAACTTAAATGACTTCTTTAAAAACGGGAAACTCATGGCACTATTTGCCATCATCATTCCGTTGGTTAATGGATGTGTTGTTGCGTTGTTAAGCAGCATAATCACATCGGATATCGGAGACCGGTTCATCTTTGCCGTCTTAGCAGCAAGCGCATCTTACATCGCTGTTCCCGCAGCCATGAAAATAGCGGCTCCGAAAGCTAATCCTGGAATTTTTCTGCCTATGGCATTAGCCATCACATTTCCTTTCAATATCACTATCGGATTACCCGTATATCTATCCCTGATCAATGCCTTCTAATTTATGACCGTCTAACGCAACTACTATGAATCAATCGACCTTGTGGATCTCATTCAACGTTTTCGTTCTACTCATGCTTGCCCTCGATCTGGGAGTCTTTCATCGTAAATCAAAAGAAGTAAAAATTAAAGAAGCATTACTGTGGACATGTGTTTGGATTTTTCTGGCATTCCTATTCAACGTTTTTGTATACTATTATTTTGGCGAAGAAAAAGCATTTGAGTTTTTTACAGGATATCTCATTGAGAAATCATTGAGTGTTGATAACATCTTCGTTATCATATTGATATTTTCATATTTTAATGTTCCATCAGCGTATCAGCATAAAGTACTTTTCTGGGGAATTTTAGGAGCGTTGGTTCTACGCGCTATTTTTATACTAGCTGGCGTTGAACTCATTCATAAGTTTCATTGGGTGATCTATATCTTCGGAGCTTTTCTGGTCTATACCGGTATTCGTATCACAACACAAGGTGATATCAAAATTGAACCTGACAAGAATGTATTGGTGAGAATGGTCCGTAAGATTTTCCCAGTTACGTCTAACTTTGAAGGTGATCAATTTTTTGTCAGACGCGAGGGCACTTTGCGGGCTACGCCTTTGCTTCTGGTAGTTATTGTTATTGAGGCAACGGATCTGGTCTTTGCTGTAGATAGCATTCCTGCAATACTTTCCATTTCAGAAGATGCTTTTATTGTATATACATCAAACGTGTTCGCTATTCTAAGCTTACGCTCATTGTATTTCGCAGTAGCGGGAATAGAAAAATATTTCATTTATCTAAAGTATGGTCTTTCTGCCATCTTGATATTCGTTGGTTTAAAGATGTGTATCGCTGACCTTTACAAAGTTCCGATCGAAATATCTTTAGCCTTTATCGTCCTCACCTTGTCTATGTCAGTATTAGCATCGTTAGCTATGCGGAAAGCAGAATAGGGATATTATGAAATCAGTAATAACACAGACTGACTTACAATATTATATGAATGATCAAAGGAAGAATCAGTGCTTACCTTGATAGTCCCAACCGTACCAATTTATTTCTACCACTAAACCATCCTGAAGTTTTTGGTTTGGAAATCGTAATAACGCACCTGCAAATATTTGCAGCCGTTTGGAAAGGTTATATCCAGCTCCTAAAACCGTCTGCGATTTTTTATGTGTACCAGAAATAAAATCACCCATAAGCAAAATTCGCTTACTGACTTTATATTCATAGCCCAACATATATCCAGGTTGTAATAACGAGGGACCACCCACAAACACATCATTACTCAAATAAGGACCTCCCAAAACAGATCCCTTCTTGCCTGCTTTCAATTTTAGCAAAGCAAAGTTCATGAAGGCGAAATTCTTGTTACCCACGTTACTGCTCAGGTTAATACCGATCTGAGTTCCTGCATTAAGTTGCGACTTATTAGTTAAGTCCCATTGCTTTTGAACGGTGGCTATTAACAACGGATAAAGTGGCTTACGGTTACTATCATCATTGTATGAAACAAACCTGCCATTACCAATACGAAGAGGTAAATCAATAAAATTAACACCGATATCCCAATTTTTTCCCAAGCCATAAACAACATGAGATTTTGTTTCAAGTTCATTAACAGCATATAAATTTAATTGGTGTTGATAGAAGAATTTACCCTTTGGTGTTATGTCTGCAGATGGGATATTAAAAAGGTTTTGCTGAGCATTACTTTTATAGAGAGGAAATAGAACAACTAAAAGGGCTAACCAGTTTCTCATTTTAAAAACACGTTGGGATTATATATTAAATCTGAACAAACGAAGAATCTCCTTCAAGGTAAAACATTCGGATACTCTTTACATTATATTTCGTACGCAGTTCCCGAGCTCTCACTAATGCTTCGTCACTAGTTTGAAATTTAGAACATGGTTTACTTTCAATTCTTAGTAATCGTTCTTCATCAACTGCGATTACCGCGATGTATTGGTAAGGTTTTGGATTTTCATCGAGAACGATCCATTTCATAGTGTTATATTTTTATACATTCGTGTTTATACCCTTCGTCTTTAGGCCCTATGGATTATCATTTCGCTTAAACTTAATATTGAGCTGAGGAGATAATGTTTCATTATAGGTGGGCTGAGTCAACGGATTATCACTTACGTCTAATAGCTTAAGCTTTTTCATTTTTGCAATTTCATTTGGAACCTGATCAATATGATTTCCAACAAGGAATAAATATTCTACTGCTGTTAATTGGCTGATACCTTCTGGAATTTCTCGTAACCCGTCATTCTCAATATGCAATTCACTCAAGCTGCTAATTTTACTCAATACACTTAAGCTGCCTTTCAAATTGAAGTATGAATCGTTATTGATATATAACACTCTCAATTTTTTCATTTGCATCATTGTTTCAGGCAAATCGGTAAACTCATTATCAGAAAGTTCTAAATGCTCTAGGGTATTTAGTTTACCAATATCGGGAGGAAGTGTACTGATATGATCACCGGCTAAACTGAGCATCTGAAGGTTTGGAAGTTCGTTAAGAAAAATGATAGCCTGAGGGACATCAAGCTCTGGATTATGATCCAGATACAAAGATTGAAGCAGATGTAGGCTTGAGATTTCTACAGGGAGTTTTTTCAAATGATTATAGGACAATACCAAATACCGTAATTGCTTCAACTCACCAACGCGGGGAGATAAATCTTGTAATTGCGTACGGCTTAAATCAAGATACTTAAGCTTAGTTAGCTGAAACAAGGAATCAGGAAGTTGTCTGATTTCCTGCTTACTTATATCTAACCACTCGCACGTCTCTCTATTTTTGAAAGCATCCTCAAGCGATGTATATCGTCCTGAATCGGGTTGGGCTATGGCTGAGGCCGATAAGGCAGAAACTAAAATAACAATAAACAGGCGTTTCGTTTTCATAATAGGTTGAGTTAGTTCGTATAGGTTTTCACCCATACGAACTAACTTAGTTTAGTTATCTTTTGACGGATTGATCAACATGGGTGCATTACCATCAGTAATAATGACTTTAGAGTTTGGTGACTTGGCTACTTCACGGAAAGCATCAATACTTTGCCATTGAATAATTGCCGGTGTTAACCCTTCGGAAATAATCTTTTGAGAATCGCGTATCCCCTGAGCTTCAATTATTTTTCTTTGTGCTTCGCGTCTTTCCCGATCCAACAAAAATTCCATACGTTGCGCAGCTTGCTCGGCCTCCAATTTCTCTTCAACGGCTCTTGCCAAGCCTGCCGGCAACGAGATGTTCTTTAGTAGTACAGCTTCTATCTCAAATCCTCGCGGAGAAAGTATTTTCTCCATTTGATCCGTTATCTCACTTTCAATGGAAGCCCGCTGAGCCGAGTGCATATCTTTAGCAAAAAACCTCGAACATACATCGCATGCAGAGGACCGGAATACACTGCTTATTACATTAGATTCATTTCCTACTCCAATATTTTCAATAATGGATGGGGCCTTGTCTGGCACAATTCTATATAAAATTGATATTACAGCAGTAACGTTAAGCCCCTCTTTTGATGGAAGGTTCGTGCTGATCTCCATGTTCATAGTACGAATTGGCATTTTGATGATCCGCGTGACAAAGGGATTATAACCTACTGCACCTGGTTGAAGTATTTTTTGATCAAGTTTTCCAAGTTTGCGTTTCATGCCAATCTCACCTTGCCGAATTACAGAACAACTAAACGATAGCACTATAACGGTAATCAAGAGAAAAATTTGTTTCGTTTTCATATTCAAATTGATTTAATGTTATTTTATAAATGAAAAATTAAACTTTTGAAACCTCTCCTCGATAAGATCGAATCCAGTTCTTAAGCTGGGCCCCTTCATGAGCGGTAAGTCTTTGCCTCGCCTTGCGATATTCTTTTAGAAATAGCTTTCTACAAAAGCTCACTTTTTGCAGCACTGTTTTACAATACTCAAGCATAGTCGTTTTCATATTGGTCTATTTTAAAATGTAATTTTTACTGTAGAACTAAAACTCTCGCGATAGCGATCCAATAAAATATGTGGAATACGGTTGTTGGTTATATCCACATACTTCAGTTTTTTCAAATAATTCAAACTTGCTGGTAGCTACGTCAAGTTATTATCTCGTAAATACAAAGCTTCAATATTCCTTAGCTCTCGTATTTTATCAGGTAATGTATTGAATCGATCTCCCTCCAGGTGTAGCTCCTTCAGATTAGGAAGTTTGCTAAGCACTTCAATATTCTTTGCCAGATTAAAACGAGAATCATTATTGATGTACAACACCTGGAGATTCTTTAGTCTACTAAACTCGATAGGCAACTCTTCAATTTCATTTTCTGATAGCTCCAGGTATTCCAGATGTACCATGTTGCCAATAGATTCAGGGAGCTTAGTAATATTATCTCCTCTAACATTAAGAACTTTTAATAACGGCAATTGACCAAGAACACGAAAGTCTCTATCCAGATTTTCGACATTGCTATAATCCAAATACAAATTTTGTAGGGTCTTAATCTCGGAAAAACCCGTAGGCAACTGTTGAATTTTATTACCAGAAAGATCTAAGTAAAATAAGTTTTTTAGTTGTCCAATATTGTCAGGAAGCTGTATAATATTGTTCTGGCTTAAATCAAGATAGCGCAGGTTCTTGAGGGTCAATATTTCAAGAGGAAACTCCTTTAGATTTTGATCACTCAATGTAAGCCATCGAACGCTATCCGGCTTTGAAATTGCTTCGGCAATACTTCTATAATTTTTCGATTGCTGAGCAAAGATTTCCGGTGTTATGGCAAAAAATAAAATCAAGAAGAAGTACTTTATCTTTTGCAGATAGAGCCACTGTGTAATGCCCTTTGAAAGCACGAGTAGTTTAATCAACCTCTGTCCGGGTGATTGCACTGTATAAATAATGTAGATGATACCTGTTGGGTTGTCTGAGCTATTCCGCTTTTTCATTTCTGTTTCATTTTATGTCCTCCGACTTCTTAATCACAGGGGTGCAAAACCCAGCCGTGGATAATCGCGAGAACGGATTCTTCGACTTAGTACTTTGGATTTTTCAAGATCCTTTTTACTCCGTCTTAATCTGAGGAATTAGTTGATTCGCAATATGTGACTTGATTTTCATTTGTAACCTGATCAGTAATTCTCCCCATCAAAGGTGTTGATCAAGACTATCCAGCTATATCATAATAGCTGCAACCCAGATTGCAATCCAACATATAAGGATCAATCAAATGCTAATGTCGAAGGGAAAGAAATAGAATATGAAGGGAAGACTTAAAATAGGCCTTGGGCCGGATTACCAGTTTACGAAAAGACGCGTTGTGTGAAGACAGGATGTAACTAATTTTGCCAGGACCTAACATTAACGGCCGAATTACTCTCCATGTAATCTCCGAAGCATGTTCCTCAGATTCGCGGGAAGGAGCTTCTTCTGAACGTTCCGCGGCAGCGGAATTGAGAAAACCTAAAGACAAGGTTGTGTCATGAGATCCGATGATCAACGTGAGAATGAGCGTGAATAATGGGATTACTTTGGTTCTCATGAATGTATTACTACCGAATATTGTTGTAATACTATAACGACTAGAACTACTATTAGTTACCAGAAATTGCTACTTTTTGACTATTATTTAAAAGATGAGCTTTAAAATACAAATTCAGCTAAATGAAAAATTGTATGTGAGGGATCCCTCTCAAACAGAAGTTGGCCGGAACATCATTAAACATGGCGCGATCATGATCGAAAAGCTTGGTTTTGAAGATTTTACAGTCAAAAAACTGGCTAACAAATTAAAAACCAATGAATCAAGTATTTATCGCTATTTCGCCAATAAGCATCGATTGCTTCTCTATTTGATTGACTGGTATTGGCAGTGGATTGAATATTTAGTGATGGTGCAAACCAATAACATTGAGGATGCCAATAAAAAGATCGATATAATACTTAACATTCTGCTGCTTAGGGTTAAGGATGACTGGGCAGGAGGCTTCGATCTGGACAAAAAAACACTTCATCAATTGGTCATTAAAGAAGGTTCAAAAGCGTATTTAACCAACCATGTTTCAGCAGACAATAAACAGCAACTATTTAAATCCTATAAAGATCTTTGTGCCCGGATTGCAGGAATCTTTCTCGAAGTAAATCCAACATATCAGTATCCCAGGTCGTTAACCAGCACAGTGCTGGAGATGGTGCACCATCAATATTTTTTTATGCACAATCTTCCACGGCTTACCGATTTTGGCGATACCAAAGATGAAAGAGAAATCATCAATTTTATGAAGGAATTGATCAACTCATCGTTGCGCAATTCTAATCAACTTTAAAAAAGAGTTTCAGGCTAATCAGATCTGTATACAATTCTTATTGTAGCTCCTTCTTCACCACCTCCACTACTTTTCCTTTCTTCCGTGCATAAACACTGTTATCATACATTGCCTCACAACTTACGGCGGGCAAATAGTAACTACCGGCATAGCTTGCAGTCAACAAAACCTTAAATATCTTGCGTTGATTGGAACTGAGATCAAAATACGTATACACCCGATCATCGGGAATATCCTGATAGGTTGGTACATCTCCGGTGATGTTTGCTCCTTCATCTCCGGTAAGACGCAAGTTATTAATCTCCCATCCAGATGGAAAAATCTGATTGAGCGCAAGGTTCTTGTAAATACCACGCACTCCGGGATTAGATATGGCGACTGTTGCAACAAACTCGGTTCCCTGTTCTAACCGATCAACTTCAATCGGGTTTCCTTTAGAATCTGTATAAGAGACGGTAAGGGAAAGATTCTTCGCATCATCCTCTTCCTCTCCTCGTGCCGGAACTCCCTCCGAAATCAAACGAACAAACAATACACCTTTGCTCGCACTCACCACCTTCAGATTTCCATTCTTTAATCCCTCCATAGGAAGTGTAACTTGTGCAAAGGATAATTCGGTGCTTGCAGAAACTTCCTTTCCGTTATAATTATAAGTAAACTTCAACTCTCCCTTTTGCTCTCCAGCGGCAAATGCTCCCACCGATTTCAAACTCCATGCGAGTGATTGCGTGCTCATCCAATCATTTGCATTGCTCAAACTCTGGGAAATATCCTTCACTAACTCAAACGCCTTTGTTCGATCGTTAAGAAGCAATAATGTTTCGAGGATGATGGCTTTATCACGAACATCAGAACCATAGGAATACGCCATCTCCTGATACGGCTTCACCTTTGTTGAAAGATTATCAATCAATTTTTTTCCTGCTTCAGGTTGACCAGCCTTTACATAAGCAGCAGCTAACATCCATGCCGCTGTAGCGGGAAGTGGCGCCAGTTCTCGCAAGCGATTCATAGCACCCAATTCAGGATCGCCAGACAATGCCAATGTGTACAGTCGATAGGCTTGTATCAATTCACTACTGCTATATTCCTGATTCTTTCTCCATGATTGCGCTTTGCTTTTTTGATATTTTTTCCATCGTCTGATCATGTCATTAGGCACATAATATCCTTTGGCTTCTGCTTCGATCAGGAAATGACCAGCGTAGGTCGTTCCCCAACTATCAGAATCTTCATGGCCCGGCCAATAAGAAAATCCACCATCCCGATTAATAAAAGTCTTCAATCGCTCAACACCAGCTTTTACATTTCGCTGAATGGTTGATTTCTCTTCTTCGGTTAAGGTTTTCACCTTATCTACATACAGTTGAGGAAACACTGCGGAAGTAGTTTGCTCAATGCACCCGTAAGGATACTGGTACAAATACTTTAATCGCTGACCCAAATTAATGGGAGGCAAACTTGAAATCTCAAGCACCGATGAATTGGTTCCCTTCACTCCAATTGGAGCAACTACAGATGTCCAGGTTTTGCCAGCTTCAACAATGGCATCTTGCACTTTAGTAATGGAAGGATTTGGATTACGTACATCTATTTCAATTTCATCTGTGGCTTGATAATTTCCTGACACTGCAGTGACTTTAACTGTTGCTTTGCCTGTCTCTGCTTTCACCAGCAGATCAAAATCAACTGTCATATCTGTATTGCCATTCATTGCCACCGTGCGGGAAGACTCGGAAATTCCTAACGGACCTGTGACCTTAATATCCACCTTTACATTGTTGATGTTCTTTTCTCCTGAAAATAAAGTGATCGGAAGTTTTACTGATTCTTCCGGACCAAGTACCCGAGGTAATGTTGCCAGCACCATCAAAGGCTTACGAACCGGGGTAACCTTTTCTGACTTACCATAAGCACCCTCATAGCCGGCAACCAGCATGGTTTTCACGGATCCTATGTATTGAGGCATGATGAATTTGTGTTCATTATTAGCTCCATCCAATGTAAATGGTCCAAAGAATTTCACTACTGGCTTAAATCGATTTGCTTTTGAATCATCTTCTTTAGCTGCCAATTCTGAATCACCACCCAATGCGAGTAATCGATCTAATCGTCCAACAAAAGAACCCATCACTTGATCATATAAATCCCACGTCTTCACACCCAATGCTTCGCGTGCATAGAAACGACTCCACGCATCAGGTGTTTTAAATCGGGTTATATCAAGTAGCCCTTCATCAACGATTGCTAGTGTATAGGTCATCTTTTGTTTCGATTGTTCTGAAACTTTAATGATTACTTCTTTCCCTGGCTCAAGTACTTCGGGCATCGTGATAACCGGATTTAAATGTGTGCCTGGATCTTCTACCTGAATTGGAATAACTCCATACATGCGAATGGGCAGATCATTGGTTGTTTGTGCATGAGGTTGTAACAAGGTGACGTTAACAAAAACGTTTGGTGTCATCTCCTTGGTAACATCAAGCGAAAATTGGTTATCACCATTTTTTGTTTCTAGCCAATACGTTTGCAATACCCGGCTTCCATTTTCAATACTAATCAATGCGCGGCCATTATCGCTTCCAGGAATAACCAGAGCAGCCTTCTCACCGATATTATACATCGGTTTGTCGGAAGAAAATGAAAGCATCGTTGCCCCTTCCGATTCATTACGTGCACGACCTGCCCAACCTGGCCAATCGATATACACTACTTTGCCTGTGCTATGACCCGACTCCGGATCAAATGCCTTCACAAAAAATCTTCCCCACTCAGGATATTTGATTTTAAATTTCCATGTCCCCTTTCCGTTAACTGTTTGAATCTTTCCTACTGAAACCGGTTGAGAATAATTACCCGACATAAAATTGATTCCTCCGTCAGATCCATCCCACCACCATCGCCAATCAATTTTATAAATGGATAATTCAATACTTCGTGATAGCGGTTTACCATCCGGATCTACAGTTACAATATCTACCCGATGCGTTGTATCGGTTAGCAACATGCCTCTCGCTTTGTCTCCTTGAGGTAGTCGGATACCGGTGAGTGACGGATATGGATAGTAAGGAATACTAAACCGATCAATACTAAAGTTGCCACTCTCTTCATATACCTTGCCTCTGAAAATAGCATTGAGCATGCCTGGTGCTTGCTCTGAGACAGGTATCTCCACATTTACGCTTGCGTTACCTTCGGAGTCCGTATAGCCATCGTAAACTGGTTTTGCTTCACTATAAAAATCCAGAGACGGATCGTCAAATACAAATTCTGAATATTGATCAAATCGGGTGGTTCCCTTGGTCAGCAACACTTCAAATTGTGCTCGCAAATTTTTGCCGGGTGCACCGTGCAGCCAGTTTACTTTTAAATCACCGGATATTGAATTATTGCTGGCTGTAAGTTTATCCACTCTAAAATCCAAATTAATTTTAAGGCGATTGGGTTTCACCATTTCAATTTTAATGGGTTGAACAAATTCCACTCCTCCCACTTTTACGCGCGCCATCCAATTACCTGTTGGTGCATCGGATGATGTAACTGTCGCAAATTTGTAGAACCCATTTTCAGAATTAGAACGAACTAATCGCGAAGTGATCTGACCTTGCGGATTCTGCAACTCAAACACAACCGGATGTGATGATGGAAGTAATTTTAGTTTGTCTTCAAGAATAAAACTCAAATACAATGAGTCGCCTGGTCGCCAAACGCCACGCTCGCCATACAAAAATCCTTTCAATCCTTTACTCACATATTCACCACCCACATTAAAGTTGCTAAGTGAAAGTGATTCGCCATCTTGTATTTTGAGATACCCACGTTGCGGGCCGCTTTTCGCAATCAAAGCAAATGGCTTTTGCTTAGTTGAAATAATCGCCTTACCATCCGCACCAGTAGAAGCACTGCCGATCAGTTGCTGTTGAAAATCATACAATTCAAGTTGAACTCCCGAAAGTGGTTGCGTGGTTTTTAAATCATTGACCACCACCATAGTGGTGCCATCGCCACCACGTTTGGCCAGCAGACCCAAATCAGAAGCAATAATATTTCTCCTGATTTTGCGATTGCCCGTGTAGTAGGAAGAGTGACAAGGATTATCACGTTGTTCCCAATCGTAGTCATCGTAATAATAATCTTCATCGTAGGAATCCCAATAACTTCCTTCTACTTCTTCCTCATAAGTATCTTCATCAAAGCCAGCTTGTGCGTTTTGCTCGCCAGCATCTTCACCTTCACAAACATAAGCGAGATAGGATTTCTTAAAATTGATTTGCACCTGATAAATTGCACCTGGCTCCGTGCTTATAAATTTTGAAAGGTCAAGGGTAAACCGATTCCATCTTCCTAAGTCTGCCACTCCTGCATTTTCAAGAGAAATCATTTTATCGAAAACAGGTTTACCAACTCTTCTCAACTCCTGATTGCCATCATAATCATTTGATTGAAGAAACTGTAGAACATTATTCTCGTAGATCTTTATGATTTTAACATCCACTGATTTCAGGTTTACGGCTTCAAAGGGCATCACCAATCCTTCGCTCGATGGCAAAATAGTTCCGTCTCCAGTAAAGCGAACTGCTGGAAGAGATTGTTCAAAAGCGATTTCATGTGTAGTCGATGAAGGCATCCGGTAGTCGAGTATGTTTTTTATGCCGGCTTCAACAGTAAGTGCGCGTGTTCCGGTTTGGCGAACCGGAGGGTAAACGCGGATTTCATTGTCTTTGATTTCAAAATCCAGACTGGTCAGATCGGTGATACCAATCAATCCTTCAAGAATTTGCGATTCATTCAACGGATCAGAAAACTGAATCACTACTTGCTGGCTTGTTCCCTGCTCAACACGAACATTGGTTACTTTAAAATCACCTAAAGAAGCAATCTCTATATCACGATCATCATTTTGCTCAATACCCAAACTTACTCCTGAGAAGGCAAGTTTCACCGTAGTGGCAGCCTCTTTGCGCGAAACCTCTTCGACAATAAATAAATGTTGTTTCCCCTCAGCAGTATGATTCCAGTTTACTTTCAATGTTTTTCCTTCCTGCTGCGCAGCCAGCATTTTTTCTACGGCATCACTAGCTGCAAAGTCTGCCGTGAAAAGTGTTCCTTCAATTCTTTGACGTTTCAAATCTGTCTTCACATAGGGTTTGATATTCTCGACCGAAACTTCAAAATTCTGAGGGATCACCTGAAGTGTATATTCAAATGTTCCAAGGGCTTTAGGCACATCAATCAGTCGTGCGAGTTGAAATTTTATTTCATAAATCTGACCAGAAGTCAATCGTGTCTCCGGCCTGAACTCTACCGTACGTCTATCCAGCCAAACGGTTACACCCGTTACGGAAGGACTGAGTTCAAAAAGCTTCACCGTTGTTTCATCGCCTACCGAAGCCGAATCAACAACATCCCTGGAAAGCACCATGCGTATTGCTGTGCCCGAACCAATAACACCAGCTGTATAAGATGAGATATACTCTCCAAATGCTGGATTTATTGTAGAGTTGAAGGTTTTGGCTGCTTTGCCATCATAAAAGTAGAAAACCGAAAATGCGATTATGCCGATACCAGCAGCACCCAGGCTGATTTTTTTCCAAAGATTAATCATGAGGGAATTGATTTATGTTGCAGATAGGAAATATCGGAAAAAAGAGAAAGAATAACCTCTATCAATTGCTACTATTTTTTCAAGCAGGGGTTAGTCTCCCAATTTTAAACCTCTTAAATCGTTCATCTATCGTTTTCTGATTCATCTTATCAGAACTGAAATATGCTTCCGGATAATTTGATCGTTCTTTCGGTAACCAAAACAAAATATGTTATGATCAAAAAACTTTTTTTAACGTTGCCGGTAGTTGGCCTTCTGTGGAGCTGTGGCTTAAAAGATGAGAATGCGAAGCTCAAGTCAAAAATTGATTCCTTAAATGTAGAAGTTCAAACAGGTCAGGAAGTAGCAGCTACCTTACAGGAAGTTGGTCTCTTGCTCGATTCTATTGATGTTAATCGGAATCTGCTCCGTTCGAACATTATTGAGGGAACAAGCTATACTAATTATTCGGATCGTCTCAAGAGTATCAACTCGTATGTAAAATCTACCAGTTCGAGAATTGAAGAACTTGAAGCTTCATTATCAAAAGCAAAATCCGGTTCGAGTCAGTATGCTGCGATGGTGAAAAAACTTAAGAGCGATCTCGAAGCAAGAAAAGCAGAAATGGTGGCGCTGGAAGAATCCATCACGAAGCTAAAATCTGAAAATGAGACTTTGGTCCTAACGGTAAATCAGAAAGAAACTGTTATTTCTGAAAAGGATAATTTCATTCAGGTAAAGGAACAGGAATTAGCTAGCATGGAAACCGAATTCAAAAGTTTCTCAGAGCAATCAAAGCAAACTGAAGGAGACCTTTACTTTGCACAAGCAGCAGCGCTTGAAGAAGCTGCTGATAGAACTAAACTTGCTCCAAAGAAGAAAAAATCAACCCGGCAAGAAGCTCTGGAACTTTATCGCAAAGCTTTACAATTAGGAAAGCAAGAAGCGAAAACCAGGATTGATGAATTAGAGGAAAAACTCTCATAAGAAAGAATATTGAAAATTAAAGTAGGGTCATCGGCAGCGGTGACCCTATTTTTTTATGCAGGCCACACCTCGAACATAATTTTTAATAACATCAATAGATGGTGCTACATCACTTCCAGTAAATCCTTTGATGTCTTTGTACGTTACCTTTTTGTTGTAGTCATCCAGAAAAATCCCCGATAAGGGCAGATATGACCAATGCCATTTTTCTTCTTCATAACCGGTGCGCCCTTCATCTTTCGAGGTGTATGGCTGACAAAAACCAAATTCAGAAGCATGAGCGGTCAGCCATTGATAAATTTTCAGTCCTTCCCCACTTTCAAAGTAACTATTCTCCAAGGAATTTAAGTCCATATCGGTACCCCAATGATGACGGGAAGTAGAAGGCATGGAGCTATACAATAAAATCAATCGGGCTCGTTCCTTTGGATCTTTCACCGTGGTCAGGTTTCTTCCTTCTACCAGTGTGCGCCCCTCCCATTTGTTTTCCCAAATTCTCTTTTGTGAATCAAAGTTTCGTGTAGCTGAAATGATCGTGAGCGCCACACCCTCTTTCTTTGCGGCATCACTCATCTTAACAAATGCCTCATAAGTTTCCTTTCGAAGATATCCACCTTTGGCACTTCCACGCGCATGGTCATCGCTTAGTTTTGAAAACTGTAAATGCGTTGCCGGATCAAATTTTCCCAACAAATAGTTCTTGTCAACCTGCTGGGCCAAAACAAAAAAAGGAGTGGCCCATAAGGCCACCCAAATTATCATCTTGAATTTTAATAAGTGCGAATTCATTATACGCGCTCAGTGACTTTATTCATCACCTTAGTTTGCACCTGAATAGACTCATGGTGAATAAGTCTTAGCAAGTCGTTAGTAAACTCTTCGTTCAAGCCCATGGCACGACAAAGTGCAATACGTGTGTGCACGATTTCTTCCCAACGATTCACCTGAAGAATCGTCACATTATTCTCTTTCTTATACTGACCTATTTTCTCCGATATCTTCATCCTTGCCGCAAGCTTCGACATGATTTCATCATCGAGTTGGTCAATCTGCTCTCTCAAAATGCTAAGCGTATCTTTAAAGGTTTTATTATCCGTAGAAGGAGTGCGTACCACTAGTTCGCTGATGATTTTAGCCAATACAGAAGGAGTTACTTGTTGTTTCGCATCGCTCCATGCTGCATCCGGATTGATATGACTCTCGATCATCAACCCAGCCATGTCAAGATCTAATGCTTTCTGTGATACAAACGAAATCAAATCTCTGTTTCCTGCGATGTGACTTGGATCGCAAATCATATCGAGTTCAGGCACACGGGTTTTTAACTCTATGGCAAGATCCCACATTGGTGCGTTACGAAAAGGTCCTTTTTCGAATGAAGAAAATCCCCGGTGAATAGCAGCCAGCTTGGTAATTCCAGCTTTGTTCAAACGCTCCAACGCGCCTAACCATAATTCAACATCAGGATTAATTGGATTTTTTACCATCACAGGAATATCAACTCCTTTTAAAGCATCAGCCACCTCCTGCACAGAAAATGGATTTACAGTGGTGCGGGCACCCACCCATAAAATATCAACACCTGCTTTTAAACACGCTTCTACGTGCGCAGCATTAGCCACTTCGGTCGTAACTGGTAAACCAGTCTCTTTCTTTGCGCTAATGAGCCATTTCAATCCTTCTTCACCGGCACCTTCATATTGTCCTGGTCTGGTGCGTGGCTTCCAGATTCCTGCACGTATCGCATGCACTTTCCCACTTGCAGCAACTTGCTTGGCGGTGGCCACCATTTGCTCTTCAGTCTCCGCACTGCACGGTCCGCTAATGATGATTGGACGATCAGTATGCATCCAAGATGAAATGGGCTCTAGTTGTAATCCTTTCTTTGTCATAACGAGATAAAATTAATTTTTTGAATTCAGATTTAGTTTATGGTTTTTGATAAAATATCCTTTTTCTCTTCTATTGGTTTATCGCTTTTGCTGTCCAACACTCTGCGTATTTCATTGGCTTTGGACATGATGCGGTGAAGTTCTTTTGTATCATGCTTCATCAGGTGATAATGAAAACGCTGGAGATGCATGATATATTCCAGCAAAGCCTGACTTAAATACTCGGAGTTTTGTTCAAAAATAGGAGCCCACATATCGGGCGAACTTTTAGCAAGACGCACGGTAGAAGCAAAACCACTACCTGCCAGGTCGAAAATGTTCTTCTCGTCTTTTTCAATATCCAACACGGTTTGTCCCAATAAAAAAGAACTTACGTGTGATAGATGCGATACATACGCCACATGGCGATCATGCTCTTCTGCTTCCATGAAAATGGTTTTCATTTCTAGTGCACTGAAAACCTTATTGGCGATGTCAAGTGCTTTTGCAGATGACTTACCAGACTCACAAATGATATTGGTTTTGTCTTTAAACAATCCATGAAATGCTGCAGTCGGTCCGGAGTTTTCAGTACCGGCAATCGGATGAGCCGCCACATATTGATCACGCTTCGGGTGGCTAGAAATCACTTTGCAAATGGATGACTTTGTTGACCCCGCATCGATCACTACCGCATCGCTTTTAACCGTATCCAACACATACGGTAAAAAAATGTTTAGCGCATTTACCGGAATAGCCAACACCACTAAATCAGCTTGAGCCAAGGCTTCATCTTCAGGAAGTATTTTATCAACCAATCCTAACTCAATAGCCTTCTCAGCATGAGTGAGATTACGATCCAAACCGATAAGCGCAGTGGCTAATCCTGATTTTCGCAAGCCTAAAGCGAACGAGCCACCAATCAAACCCAATCCTACAATTGTCGCTTTCATACCTGATGCGTTACTTGCACAACGTTTTTGTTCACCATAAATTTTGAAATGCGCTCGTGTGCTTCATTCAATTTTTCAACGGAGGCGCAAAGAGAAATGCGGATGTATCGCGCGCCAGCATCACCAAAAATAAATCCTGGTGTGATGAACACTTTGGTTCCATATAGGACTTCATCAATCCACTTCTCCACATCCTGAATATGGTCTGGTGCTTTTGCCCACACAAATAATCCTGATTGTTTAGATGAGTAAGTGCATTGCAACACATTCAGGATAGCACAGGCGGCATCTCTCCTCTTTCTATAAACATCGTTGAGTTGTGTAAACCACTCCTTACCATTCTTCAAAGCTTCTACGGCTGCTTGCTGCAAACCTAAAAACATGCCTGAGTCCATATTACTTTTTACTCGAAGCACAGCATCGATGTAATCCTTATTTCCCGCTACCCAACCAATACGCCAGCCAGCCATGTTGTGCGATTTGCTCAATGAGTTTAATTCCAATGCCACTTCCTGCGCGCCTTCAATGGAAAGAATACTCAGCGGTGCATCATTTAAAATCAATGAATATGGATTATCATTTACGATCAGAAAATTATTTTTTTTGGCCAACTGCACGAGCTCTGTCAACTCCGCTTTTGATGCTACCCTTCCCGTTGGCATGTGAGGATAATTTACCCACATGATTTTCACCTTCGATAAATCACTTGTTTTTAACGTTTCAATATCAACACCCCAATCAAGATCTTCTTTGAGATCATAGGTCCTGATTTTCGCGCCAACTAATTTCGCCACCGAAGAATAAGTAGGATACCCCGGATTGGGTATCAGCACTTCATCGCCTTCGTTCACAAAGGCCATGGCAATATGCATGATACCTTCCTTAGATCCCATTAACGGAAGTATATCCGTTTCCGGATTTAAGTCCACCTGGTATGTGTTCCAACAAAAGTTAACAATGGACTTACGCAATTCAGGAATACCCTTGTAGCTCTGGTATCCATGACTACCTGCTTGCTGTGCTGTTGTTGTTAACGCTTTGATGGTATCACTAGATGGAGCTTGATCCGGACTACCAATGCCGAGATTGATGACTCTAAGCTCTGCTGAATCCAACCCTCTTACTTCAGCTAATTTTTTGCTGAAATAATACTCTTCTACGTTCGCTATTCGCTCTGCTGATTTAATCTTGCTGCTCATCTGTATTCGATTTTCGCTTTCTTATACTCTCCTAAAATATTCAGGTTGCGCACCTGACGTAGCAATTGCTGTATGGCTACATCATAACTCTTCCTTTTTTTCCACTCCACATCAATATGAATGGAATATTCATTTGGTTTTCCTATGATGGGAATGGATTGAATCTTAGTCAGGTTGATCACATTATTTTTCAACGTCATCAAGGCATCACCAAGACTTCCCACTTCATTGGCTACTTCAAAAGAAATAGAAGCTTTATTGCTGTCTATTGAAGTGTTTGTCTTGCGGGTGAGAATAAGAAATCGGGTAAAATTCTTTTTATGTGTTTCTATTCGCTTCTCCAGAATATTCAATCCAAATTTTTTGGCTGCATATTCGTTGGCAATCGCAGCTGTATTCTTTAATTTACCTTCCTTAACCTTTCGGGCAGAAACTGCGGTATCGTCACTTTCCATAATCTGAACACCCTTCAGTTTATATAAGAAATCGGAACACTGACGAATTGCCATAGGGTGCGACTCGATATTCTTAATGTCTTTTAATGCCACCCCAGGCAATACCAATAGGTGCATGTGTATAGGCAAATAGATTTCACCAACGATGGAGAAGTGGTACTCCTGAAGGAGGAAATAATTTGGAAGTATGCTGCCTGCAATAGAGTTCTCAATGGCCATCACGGCAAAATCAGCTTCTCCACTTTTCAACGATTCGCACAAGGCATGAAATGAAAGACACTCAATAGTGGCAACAGGTTGTTGAAAATAGGTGAATGCCGCTACTTCATGAAAACTGGTAGCGATACCCTGGATGGCAATTTTTAACTTATTCTTTTTACTCATAACATTTCAAAAGTGCTCTTAAATAAAAAAGTCCCGGCTTCACCGGGACTTTTTTGAGTTTCTTTGTTTTATCGTTTAACAAACCGATTCTCTTTCAAGTCCCGCTGAGGATTGATAAAAAAAGTAAAAGAAATAAAATCGGCTGCTGTTCATATGCTTAATAACTTTTCGAAAGAAAGACGAAAAAAATCGTTTCTGCAAAAATACATTCAAAAATTTTCTAATATTTGACTCTTAACTAACCCTTGTTAGTAGTATTGGTGGCTTATATGAATTGATGTACCTTTACTAAACGAATTAAGACATTTATGAAATCGCTTCAATTAATAGCTCTGCTGGTCATGTTTTCTATGTTCAGCTGCACCCAATCCGCTGACCATTCCACAATGAATCATGACTCAGATCAAACTCAAGAAGAAGGACCTAATCAGGCACTTTATAATCAGATGATGGATATTCATGATGAGGTGATGCCAAAAATGGATGATATCATGAAGCTGAAAAGAGAATTGCAAGAAACATTGGCAAACTCAACTGACATCGTGCCTGACCGAAAGCAAGAATTGGAAAATATGATCTATACACTTGATTCAGCGAACAATTCCATGATGAATTGGATGCACCGCATTCATGAGTTTGATCCGCTGGCTGATTCTGTTGATCAGGAAAAAGCACGCGAATACCTTGAATCAGAAATGGAAGAAATCAGAAAGGTTAAAGAATTGATGAGCGAGTCTATTGAAAAAGCGAAATCTGAACTGAAAAAAAAGTGAGCGGAGCTTTACTTCTTGTTTGTTTTCCGGGACGCTCGATGATGAGGCAATTCATCTTTTTTAGAAACCTTCTTACCTGCTTTCTCTCTATTCTTTTGTTCTAACTTGATATTGTAACGGATCACTTGCCAATATTCAGCACCATACCCTACCAGAATTTCTGAGCCTGCTGGAATATCCTTTGATGCTTCAATAAAGCAGCGCTTTTTCTCAGTAACATATTCCGAATTGTTCTTCACTCCATCTACCCGAACAATGCCGCGTGCATCATTGGCAAAATGAGCCACCCCTTTTTTTGTCTTCCAGGCATCAATGCAATGCTTGTTATTAAAAAAGAAAACGTAACCATTGCGATCATCCGCCATCTTTTCGATTTCCTTCCAGGTAACAATTTGTCCCTTGTATTCGACTATTCGGGTGCCTTTGGGAACAAATACTTTTGTGAATAAACCTTTACCTGCCCCGGGCAGGGAAGACTTTTTAACTGTTAACTTTTTTTCGAGAAGAGCCATATCATTTATGAGAGCACGAAGTTAGTCTAAAATAGTAATCGAAAAAGATCGAACAGCTTAATCAAAAAAATGGTAGAGACTTAAGCAAAAGTCTTATGCTCACCAAAATCACAACAATTCCCACAAGAATCATCATCCGTTTGAGTGGTAATTTTCGGGTAAGATGAGCGGCAATGGGTGCCGCGATGATACCACCAATAATTAAGCCTGCAATGATCTGTACATGACTTAGTCCAATGGTAGCAAAAAAAGTAAGCGAACTTGCCAGTGAAACAAAAAACTCGGCAAGGTTTACAGAACCAACAGTATATCGGGGATGTCTGCCCCGGGCAATCAATGTTGTAGTTACGATCGGACCCCACCCTCCACCTCCAATAGAATCCATAAACCCTCCGAAAGATGCCAGCGCTGGAACATTCTTCGTCTTCCTGCGCTTGGGAGTTTGCAGTATGGCCTTCCGGATAATTGCCAATCCAAGACTAAGTGTATAGAGTGCCACCAGCGGTCTGATGATATAATTGTACTCTTCAAGAGAATATAAAATATAGGCACCTGCTACAGCTCCTAACATGCCCGGAATCAAAAGACTTTTGAATAGCTTCTTATTTACATTTTGAAACTTCAGATGCGTGAGTCCCGAAACACCACTGGTAAAAATCTCAGCCGTGTGTACACTCGCACTTGAAGCGGCCGGACTAATTCCAAAAGATAAAAGAAAAGAAGACGCACTTACACCATAAGCCATTCCTAAAGAGCCGTCAATCATCTGTGCAATGAACCCTCCCAGAACAAACAAAAGAAATTCGGGGCCAATAAGTGAACTCCAATCATAGGATGTCAATATATCGGCACCAAAAAAGACCAACAGGATAATAGCAATTGAAGCAACAACCCCCAATAAAACCCAAATGTGTCTCGGTCTGCTGCGCTGCTCAACAGGTTCCTGAATTTCATCATAGGTCGGTTTATCTTCTTCTATTAATTCTGGTCTCATTTCATCAATTAAAAATAATAAACCCTACTCCAGCACGAATTTAAGATTCCCAATCTCATCCACGAAATTAATAACCGTAGCGAAATGTTATTCCAAATGTTCTTGGGTCACCAAGAACTCCTGCATAGTGGCCGGCATTACCTCCCGCGGGTAATAACTGCTCATAATAATTCTTGTTAAGGAGGTTGCGTGCCCATATCGATATTGATGTTCCGCTCGATATACGAAAGCCTGTTCTTGCATTTAGTAAAGCGTAGCCATCGATATTCAGAAATGCTGAAGGAGATGGGCTTGAGGAAAATTCTGAACGACAGTACGTATCAATAGCAATGAAGAACTTACCCTTCTGTCGGAGAAAGTTTCCATCAGTGTTGAATTCACCACCCAGTGATCCTGCCCATTTGGAAATACCGGGTAGTCGCTCACCTGAGACATCTTTGAATGCCACCTGCACACCATCTACTGTTAATCCAGTTTCTTCCAATGGAAGTGGAGCATTGGTAAACGTAACATATTTGCCATCCGTATAGGTTAAAGCTCCATAGATGTTAAAATACTTATTCGCCTTAATATTCACATCGAGCTCTGCACCACGAACGTTTACTTTCTCAGCATTGGCTATGTAGCCCCGATTGACTCCAAGCTCTGGAGATTGAACATTCGTTTGATAGTCATCAATGTCAGTATTAAAAAACGTTAGATTCGTTGTGCTTTTCTTTGTAGGTGAAGTCTTCACTCCAAATTCGATGTGCTTCACATACTCAGGCTTTATAACCGCCAGATCTGTTGCTGGTTGACCGTTAATGGTTGTAAGACCAGCCACATTTACACCTACTGGTTTGAAACTGGTTGAATAAGTTGCATACGCGTTGATGCGATTGTTTGCCTTATAGGCTAAAGTAAAATTATAAGTCAGGTTATTCTCCTCGGCATCCGAAACATAGGATTGATCTGTATAAACAAGTCTCTTCAGGGCAATCAACGCAGGATCTGTTGTTTGCAAACCTCCATATGTTTTACGATCATATACTACATCCTTCTTGTCGTAGTTGAAACGAATACCCGGCAAGACGTGAAGAGCTTCCGTAATCTTCCAATCTACATTGGCGAAGATTGCCGCACTGGAGGATTTGATAGAAGCATTTGTATTGATTCCATATCCCTCAAAAAGGCTAGGTGTTTTCCATAATGCGCTGGTTGAACTCTGCGAAAATCGCCACTGAGCATTTCCCGATTCCTCTGTACCATTAATTTTTACTTCCTGGTCTATATAGAATAAACCAATTACCCCACTCAAACGTGAAGAAAATTCTCCTGCATAGCGCACTTCTTGAGACCAATTCTGATGCTTCGCAGGATTTTGAGACTTTGCCAGTGCTTGCAATCCAGTGAAGTCCCTGTCATTGGATGGATCCCAATTCCAATAACGCCATGCGGTGGTTGATGTTAGTGTACCGGGTCCTACTTTTGTATCAATATTGAGCGATGCACCGCCCAATTCATTACCCGATTGCCAGGGTGTATCATGATCAATTTTCCTGTCGAAGGCATTATCACTGGGGAGTGCATAATTAAAATCGGCAATGATCGCATTAAATTGACGATAGGCTGCACGCTTCGTCTGAACCACACCGGCAACTACCTGTGCATAACCATCAGGATGTTGACTGGAAGCATCAACGGACAAAGTAACAGAGGTGTTTTCGGATGGTACAAACAACAGTTGAGCCCGGCCTCCTATGTTATTAATATCATTAATGTACTTTCCTGTTCTAACATTCTCTATTACGCCATCCCGTTGCGAACCCGAGAAGGAGACTCGTGCAGCAAATTTTTCACTTAATGGACCCGTAATTGAAGTCTTTGCCTGAATATATCCATAGTTTCCATAGCTAAGTTCAAAGTCGGCACCAGGTTTAAAACTCGCTTTGCGTGTGGTGATGTTAATGGCTCCAGCGGTGGTATTCTTACCAAACAATGTTCCCTGCGGGCCACGAGATACTTCAATCTGATCAATATCGATAAAATCAAAAGTGGCAGCAGCTGGTCGGGCGTAATAAACTCCATCCACATAGAAACCTACACCAGGGTCAAGACCATCGTTAGTGAGTCCAAATGGGGAGCCAAGGCCGCGGATATTGATTCCAGTGTTTCTTGGGTTGGATGAATAAAGTTGAACGGATGGAATAAGTTCTTTCACACGGTTTACATTGAAAGCACCGGCCTGGTTAATGAGGGCACCATCAACGACAGTAATTGGGATTGGTACTTCTTGTGCTGTTTCGCTGCGCCTTCTGGCAGTAACAACTACTTCTTCTAATTCATTGTCATTGATAAGTGTTATGTCCAACGACTGACCAGATAGTTCGATGATCTGGAAATCCTGAGGCTTAAAACCTACCGAGCTAATCCGAAT
Organism: Bacteroidota bacterium; assembly: GCA_947470895.1. Taxonomy (GTDB): domain Bacteria; phylum Bacteroidota; class Bacteroidia; order Cytophagales; family Cyclobacteriaceae; genus ELB16-189. Next base: position 33,047 of record CANIVF010000006.1, on the reverse strand, counting down.
AATAAATGGCAACTTCTCATTGGCATTAAGGCTGAATTGTCCTTTGTCATCTGTGACAGCATAGGTATTCGTGCCCTTAATTACTACGGTGGCGGCCTCCACCGGAAAACCCTCAGAATCCTTTATCACTCCTATTACCACGCTTTGGGAAAATGCCATATTTGATATCAGGATTAGAAAAAATAATCGTATTATAATTTTCATAACGTATTAATTTATAAAGTCTATGGATTAACTATACTATTGCAAAAATATAAGGTTCCTGTGAATTACAAGCTATCCGTAAATAAAAAAACACCAGAATTAGTGGTGTTTTTTTTTGAACAAAAGTACTGGCTTTTACTATACCTTAATCTCAACATCAACGCCACTAGGAAGTTCTAACTTCATCAGCGCATCAACCGTCTTTGCGCTGTTAGAATAGATATCAACGAGACGCTTGTAAGTACATAGTTGAAATTGCTCACGTGATTTTTTATTTACGTGCGGTGAGCGTAGCACAGTAAATTTTTCCTTTTCAGTAGGAAGCGGTATAGGACCACTTACTACAGCGCCTGTAGCCTTCACTGCACGCACAATTTTTTCAGATGACTTATCAACCAAATTATGATCGTAAGACTTAAGTTTAATTCTGATTTTCTGGTTCATAATCTAAACGTCTTTTAGATATTTATTTTGCGGCAAGAGCGCCTTTTACTTCGACAATTACTTTATCGGCAAGGTTCCTAGGAACCGGTGAATAATGAGAGAATGTAAGTGTTGCTGAAGCACGTCCTGAAGTGATTGTTCTCAAATCCGTTACGTATCCAAACAACTCTGACAATGGAACATCGGCCTTTATCACCTGGGCTCCTCCCCGAGTATCCATACCCTTCATCATACCTCTTCTTCTGTTCAAGTCACCGGTTACAGAACCTGTGTACTCATCAGGAGAGATTACTTCAACACCCATGATTGGTTCAAGCAACTGAGGGGCACACTTGCGTGCTGATTCTCTAAAGCCTATACGAGCAGCCAATTCAAATGATAATGCATCAGAGTCAACATCGTGGAATGATCCATGGAACAACCGAACTTTCATTGAATCGATTGGATATCCCGCTAAAGGACCATTCGACATAGATTGTTCGAAACCTTTTTGAATAGCGGGTATAAACTCACGAGGAATAACACCACCCACAATATCATTTACAAACTCTAGGCCCGGCTTATCTTCTGGTCCAAGCTCACGTGGTCCGATTTCAAATACGATATCAGCAAATTTACCACGACCACCAGTCTGCTTCTTATAAACCTCCTTATGTTCAATTGATTTAGTAAGCGATTCTTTGTAAGCCACCTGTGGTGCGCCTTGGTTGATCTCGACTTTGAATTCACGCTTCAAACGATCTATGATAATTTCAAGGTGCAATTCACCCATTCCGCGAAGAATAGTCTGACCTGTTTCCTGATCAGTATTAACACGTAGTGTAGGATCTTCTTCTACCAATTTAGAAATAGCCATACCTAACTTATCAGCATCCACTTGCTTCTTAGGCTCGATAGCATAACCAATAACCGGCTCAGGGAAATTCATAGACTCTAGTACTACCAGGCGCTTCTCATCACATAATGTATCTCCCGTCTTAATATCTTTAAAGCCTACAACAGCACCAATATCACCGGCAGGAAGTCGGTCAATTTGATTTTGCTTATTCGCATGCATTTGGAACACTCTCGAAATTCTTTCTTTTTGTCCAGAACGCGTATTATGTATGTAAGAGCCAGAATCCAACACACCTGAATAGGCGCGAACAAAACATAAGCGTCCTACGAATGGATCAGTGGCTATTTTAAATGCTAATCCAACAAAAGGCTCTTTCTCGTCAGGACGAATTTCTATTTCAGCATCAGTATCTGGATCGATTCCTATGATTACGTCTTTATCCAAAGGAGAGGGAAGTAATTCCATCACATAATCCAACAGAGTTTGAACACCTTTATTCTTAAACGATGATCCACATACCATAGGAACGATCTTCATATCGATTGTCGCCTTACGAAGGGCAGTTAATATCTCAGCTTCTGATATCGAACTTGGATCATCAAAAAACTTCTCAATTAAAGTCTCATCATATTCGGCAACTGCTTCAAGAAGTTTCTCACGATACTCCCTTACATCATCAACCATATCTTCTGGAATAGGAACCTCCTGAAAAGTCATTCCTTTGTCGTGCTCATTCCAGATCACTCCGCGGTTGTTAATCAAGTCAACAACGCCTTTAAAGTTATCTTCTGAACCAATCGGCAACTGTAATGCAACAGCCTTGCTTCCTAATTTCTCTTTCACCTGTTTGCATACGCCTAAGAAGTCAGCACCCGATCGGTCCATCTTATTAACGAAACCGATACGAGCCACTTTGTAGTTGTCAGCAAGGCGCCAGTTTGTTTCTGATTGAGGTTCAACACCATCCACAGAACTAAACAGAAAAACTAAACCATCTAATACACGAAGAGAACGGTTTACTTCAACAGTAAAATCAACGTGGCCAGGCGTATCGATGATATTAACGTGATAATCATTCTTACGGTACTTCCAATTCACGGTAGTCGCAGCAGAGGTAATCGTAATACCACGCTCTTGCTCTTGTGCCATCCAGTCCATGGTAGCTGCACCTTCGTGCACCTCACCAATTTTGTGACTTACACCAGCGTAGTAAAGGATACGCTCCGTAGTTGTGGTCTTACCGGCATCGATGTGTGCAGCAATACCAATGTTTCTGGTGTATTTTAGATCTCTTGCCATGTAGGATTAAAATCTAAAATGTGAAAATGCCTTATTCGCCTCAGCCATACGGTGAGTGTCATCCTTTTTCTTAATGGCAGCACCTTCACCTTTTGAAGCGGCGATGATTTCTGCAGCTAACTTATCCATCATAGTTTTTTCACCACGAGCACGTGCGTAGTCAATCAGCCATTTGATTGAAAGATTGATTTTACGCTCAGGGCGGATTTCAACAGGTACCTGAAAAGTTGCTCCACCAACTCTGCGGCTTTTAACTTCCACAGCGGGCATCACATTGTTCATAGCACGCTTCCAAACTTCCAATCCTGGCTCACCAGCCAATTTCTTTTCTACTTGTGCGATAGCATCGTAAAAGGTATTGTAAGCAACACTTTTCTTACCGCTCTCCATCATGTAGTTCACAAACTTGGTTACCAGGGTATCACCAAATTTAGGATCAGGGAGTAAATATCTTTTTTTAGGTTTCGACTTTCTCATAGCTCTTTGACTTATTTTTTACCTTTTGCTGGAGCACCTTTAGCTGGAGCGCCTTTAGCAGCGGCACCGGCTTTCGGTCTTTTAGCACCATACTTTGAACGGCTTTGAAGGCGGCCACTAACGCCTGATGTATCCAACGCACCACGAACAATGTGATAACGCACACCAGGAAGGTCTTTGACCCTTCCACCACGGATAAGCACAATAGAGTGCTCCTGAAGGTTGTGGCCTTCACCCGGGATATATGCATTCACCTCTTTATGGTTTGTTAAGCGCACACGAGCCACTTTTCTCATGGCTGAATTTGGCTTTTTAGGGGTGGTTGTGTACACACGTGTACATACTCCCCTGCGCTGGGGGCAAGAATCGAGAGCTGGAGATTTTGACTTAAACGTCAATTTCTTCCTTCCTTTTCTTACAAGTTGTTGAATGGTAGGCATTTATATTTTATTTTAAAACCCTTCAAAAATAAGGACTGCAAAGGTATTTAAAGAATGGAAGGATACAAAACCTTTATTTAAAGAATTTTTGGAGGCTTCCGAAAGCAACTCTCTTCAAAGGTCTTATTGAAGAGATTTAATTTAACAAAACCACGAAATTACCCCGAATTGACTATTTTATCTGAAAAGCTACAAAAACTTAAATACTTAAATCCAATAGGCTCGCGTATTTGTTCATCCGATTTAAATTGAAAGTCCAAAGCAAATGTTTGCCAAGTCTCTCTTTGATTAAATTGAAGAGATTATCTATTTGCTCGCCACAACTATAAAGCGAGTGCTCCGCACAGGCTCGCCTTTTTGGGTAACTCCTTCCACCACTATACTATACCTTCCAGGCAAGTCGGCAGCAAAAAAGGAAACCTTTGCCAATCCTGTTTTAGTATCGGTAGTTACTTCCGGATTCCAGTATATCGTAGAGCGGTAGTCAGCCTGAACTTTATCTGTTTGGGGATCACTATAATCCGGTGCGCTAAATTTCAAAGCACGAGAATATCCCTGTACCTTCATCATAGTTATGGGCTTAACACGCTCATTTTTTTGATAGTCTTTTTTTGTATAGATCGAAATAATACCACTTCCCCCGAAGGATCCGTACAGAACATTTATTGCATTCTTTACTTCGATGGTCTCTACAATAGCGGGGTCTATGTTGGATAGAATATTCTCTGGGGTTCCACTCATCAAAACATCATTTACGGTGACAATTACCTCTTTCGGATTATTTATCGAACTATTTTTCCCGCGTTCAACATACACCACCCATCTCATTTCTTGCCCCTCATTATACGATTGCCTAACAATCAAACCTGGTATCTTACCTGGCAAAGCAAGTAGCAAGTTGCCATAGTTCAGATTTAAATCATTTTTCTTAATCACATGATCTGGTTTCCCATAGGACCGCTGAACTCTGTATTCACCTTTATACTCTTCCTGTATTTTAGCTGACTTTATCACTACTTCTTGCAATACCCGCGTGCCCTTTGGCGCTTCGTATTCTGACAGAATTCGCTGAGCTAAATCCGTTTTTAGAATGTCAATATTATCTTCGAGTTCCTTAAAATTAATTGAAGGTGGACTGGGCTTAACCCATTCGCCCCGGCCATAGGCATTTTTTCCTCTGGAGGATTGAACAGAAAATATTGCTGTATCGTAAAAAGATAATCCTTTTACAGAAAAAAAACCTTCATCATCAGATTGAGCCATAAGAAAATAACTCGGATTCATTTGAAGAATGTTAAGCATCGCGCTCTCAGGCTGTTCACTTTCATTTAAAAACCGACCTGAAAAGTTTATTCCATATTCGATTTGCAATGTCAAATCTTTATTTGTCCGATCATCTTGCACTTCCTTAAGAGGATAATTCTCGAGAATAGTGCCCGATATTGCAATAGGAGCAACTTGCATGGAATCAACAACCGTTACTGATAGATTGCCAGAAACAGGCTCGTTGTCATCATTCATTAATTTTACTGAAAGAGTTATTTTTTCTCTCGGCTTGTATGATTTTTTATCCGTGCTAAGGGTAATAAAATTTTCATCCGAATCTTCATTTTTTACCCGAGTGCTATAATTCACTTTTTCAGTAATATTTAGTACGGGCAGAGGTTTAATGTATAGATTTTCATCACCAAAATTTCTATTAAAATTGGTATAAGCTCGTAGATAATATATTTTTGCCGCGAGAGTATCAGAGAGTCGAAATTCATTATGAAAAACTCCATTCGCAATCTCCAGAATCTTTGACTTCAACACCGTTTTTTTTTCTCTATCAACAAGTTCAACATACACGGTGCGACTTAATGAATCGCGCCAAGCAGGGGTAGCATAGTTTACATAGCCCTTAAACCAAACTGTTTCTCCCGGATAGTAGTAAGGCTTATCCGAATGCATATAGATTTGCTCCTGAAACATTAAGAAGTTATTCTTATCCACAGCATCATCGGTTTTTAGCATTGGCTTATAGTCAAGCGGAAGCATACCCGCTACTCGAACAGAACTCATATCTCCCGAAACAACAACCTCAGTAGGGTTTTTAGCAAACCCATCTTTATTTACAATTACAAAATCTTTGCTTAATCGGATCCAACTTACTGGTCCATACACATCCCGATAAACTCGAACTAAAGCCTTTTCCTTACGATAGTGCACTTCCACCCTTCCTTTTAAGTTTATTCTATAAAACCCTTTTTCCTTATCAGGCATCACTATACCGGTGGTATCGTATGGTATCACCGTTTTGCCTAATTCAGAATAGAATTCAGATGATCGCGTAAATGTGTTCTTAAAGGCATCTGTCTCCGTATAGAATTTAAACCCTTCACCATATATTCTATTCTCTATTATTGATTTGAATAAATGGTGTGTTGAATGCTGATATGATTTCTTTCTATTCTCTTGCCATTTTAGTAACTCACTGGCATCTACACTTCTTAATTCAGTGAATCGCGCATTTCCAGTTATCGAATAACCAGTGGCGTCACTCCAGAAGTTGGTCAAATAAAAAATAACTTTATACCCTAAGCCATCGTTTTGAATTTCAATTGGTGCTATCGCTTTCGCTATAAATCTTCCATTTTTATCCAATAGAAAATCAATCACCCAAGGATTAAGAATGTTGCAAGTGGCTGAAAGTTTTTCCTCTCCAAGAAAGGTCTTTTTAAACTTTTTTAATTTCTTCTCCCATTCCTTATCACGTGTTCCAACAACTTCTATGGTACTTAATTCAATTTCCGTTGGTACCAATTTGATGCTGCCCGCGTTAATTTTTTCTTGTCCAACCTTTACTCTCATTTTATATGATTCATAGCCAACAAAAGAGAATATGAGTTCATACGAACCTGGATCTCTGATCGAATTCAAATTGAAGTCTCCATTGATATCGGTGGTGGTGCCAATAGTAGTGTTGTTGAGAAAGACATTGGCAAAAGGCAAAGCTTCTAACGTTTTTGAATCCAAAACTTTGCCCACAATACTTTGACCATAGAGATCGAAACTTAAAAAGGCAAAAAGGATTGAGATTAATTGCTTGTTCATAAAATCAATTTTCCGCCAGACTTTTCATTCCGATACCTATTTGAAGCATTTCTGAAGCATTTCCATTCAGCCGTTCAGGTTATTGTATCTGGTCGTATAAACCTTGAATTCCTGAGCTGAATTTTAAAAGAACTAAGTTATTAAATAAACCTTTGAATAAAGGTCAAATCACATTACTCATCAAAATACAGAACCCTTTTTAGGTGTGATATTGATGACATTCTACTGCTTCGAAAAAAGCGTGTATCTGCAACGATAAAACAAATGTTACTTGCTGCGATTGCTAGGCTTCGCCTATGGTGCCCCCAAAATTCATAGGAAACTGAGGCGCTTCGTTGGTTTGCTTAATAGGCCCAAACGTGGACTCATATTTACTTATATTGTCTTTCAAAGCTGCCAAAAGCCTTTTTGCATGCTCTGGAGTAATGATTACCCTAGACTTCACTCTTGCCTTAGGTACGCCTGGCATTAACCGTATAAAATCAATCACAAACTCACTATTCGAGTGTGCAATCATTGCCAGATTGGAATAAATACCTTCTGCTATCTCTTCCGATAACTCAATATTAATCTGATTGGGAGCCGGATTGCTTTTTTCTTCAGCCATATAAATAAAAATTAAACCCCCTCCATGTTGGAGGGGGTCTGAGTTTTAGTCTTGTAACTCTCTTTCTTTTGGTTTTCTCTCAGGCGCATCTACCAATCTCTGATATTCTTCTTCTGAGCCCACAATCATATCATTAAATCTTCTCTGACCTGTACCTGCAGGAATCAAGTGACCAACGATAACGTTCTCTTTCAATCCCATCAAATGGTCAGCTTTACCTCGGATAGCAGCTTCGCTGAGCACCTTCGTAGTTTCTTGGAATGATGCTGCAGACAGCCAACTTTCAGTCTTCAATGAAGCTTGTGTGATACCTTGAAGTGTAGGTCTCGACACTGCCGAAAGAGCATCACGAACATCGACTGTCTTTTGGTCTCTTCTCTTCAATGAAGAGTTCTCATCACGAAGTTCACGAGGGCTTATAATCTGTCCTACTTTGAAGCGTTGAGAATCTCCTGAATCAATAACCACTTTCTTATCCAGAACTCGGTCGTTCTCTTCGCGGAATTCAAACTTGTCAACATATTCACCTGGCAAGAATGTAGTATCACCTGAGTCGATGATTTCTACTTTCTGCATCATTTGACTAACGATACACTCAATATGCTTATCATTTATTTTCACACCCTGCAAGCGATACACTTCCTGAATTTCATTCACCAGGTACTCCTGCACAGCAGTAGGTCCTTTGATTGAAAGAATATCAGATGGAGTAATAGCTCCGTCCGATAATGGTTGACCTGCTTTCACAAAGTCATTGTCTTGTACAAGGATGTGCTTCGACAATGGCACCAGGTAACGCTTCTGAACTCCATCCTTTGATTCGATGAAGATTTCACGATTACCACGTTTGATACCACCATAAGTAACAACACCATCAATCTCACTAACCACTGCTGGGTTTGAAGGATTACGTGCTTCGAATAATTCAGTTACACGTGGCAACCCTCCTGTGATATCCCTTGACTTACCCATGGTGCGAGGAATCTTGGCAAGCACTTGACCTGCTTTAATTTTTTCTCCCTCATCCACAGCTAAGTGAGCTCCAACTGGTATGTTATAACCTTTTGTATCGTTCTTGCCATTTACAATGATGGCTGGATTCTTGGTTTTATCACGAGTATCGGAGATTACTTTTTCACGGTGACCTGTCTGTTCGTCCGATTCTTCTTTAAATGTGATACCTTCTATAATCGATTCGTATCCAATTTCTCCATCAAACTCAGATAAAATTACTGCGTTGTAAGGATCCCAATAGCAAAGCTCTTCTCCCTTCTCTACCTTCTGACCGTCTTTCACTCTTAAGAATGCTCCATAAGGGACGTTGTTAGTGATAAGAATCCGCTTTTCGCTATCAAGTATTCTTACTTCACCGGTGCGGCCCATTACAACCTTAACCTTATTATCATCACGATCAGTAGTATCTACAGTACGAATCGCTTCAAACTCAACTGTACCTGTAAACTTCGCTTTGATGTTTGCATCAACTGCAATGTTAGAGGCAGTACCACCCACGTGGAATGTACGAAGTGTTAACTGAGTACCAGGCTCACCTATTGATTGAGCTGCGATTACGCCTACTGCTTCACCTGCCTGTACCATTTTACCTGTGGCCAGATTTCTGCCATAACATTTTGCACAACCACCAATTTTCGTCTCGCATGTTAATACCGAGCGAATTTCAACTTCTTCAATGCTGGTTTCTTCAATTCTCTTAGCTACCTCATCATTGATTTCCTCATTAGCTGGACAAATCAATTCTTCGGTGAGAGGATCGTAAATATCATGTACAGTTACGCGACCTAAGATACGTTCAGACAAAGGCTCAACGATATCCTCGTTATCTTTCAATGCTGTTACTTTCAATCCGCGCAATGTTCCACAATCCTCTTCAGTAACTACTAAGTCCTGGGCAACGTCAACCAATCTTCTGGTTAAGTAACCAGCATCTGCTGTTTTCAGCGCTGTATCGGCAAGACCTTTACGCGCACCATGTGTCGAGATAAAGTACTCCAATACATCCAAGCCTTCTTTGAAGTTTGAAAGAATCGGGTTCTCGATGATTGAACCTACTGAGCCTGCAAGATTTTTCTGAGGCTTAGCCATCAGACCTCTCATTCCACCTAACTGACGAATCTGCTCTCTTGAACCACGGGCTCCGGAGTGCATCATCATGTAGATTGAGTTGAATCCTTGCTGATCTTCTTCCAACTGCTTCATCAGCGTGTTGGTCAACATCGTATTCGTACGAGTCCAGATATCAATCACCTGATTGTAACGCTCGTTGTCGGTGATAAGACCCATCATGTAGTTGTTCCAAACTGAAGCAACTTCCTTCTGAGCCTCCTCCACTAATTTTTTCTTTTCATCAGGAACTTTAACATCACCAAGTCCCATTGACAAACCACCCTGATACGCCATTTGGAAACCAATGTCCTTGATGTCATCTAAGAATTTCGCAGTCTTCGCTTGTCCAGCATACTTAAATACTTCTGCGATAATGGTCTGAAGTTTTTTCTTCGTCAATAGTTCATCCACAAATCCAACTTCTACAGGAACTACTTCATTAAAAATGACACGACCTGCAACGGTCTCGGTAAGCTTGTTGCTGATGATCCCTGTCTTCTTATCTTTTATGTTCACTCTTACTTTCACGATGGCATGCTTGGATAGCTTGCGTTCGTTGTAAGCAATGATTACTTCTTCAGGAGAATAGAAGGTCTTGCCTTCGCCTTTCTCATCTTTTCTTCCCTTGGTCAAGTAATAGAGACCCAATACCATGTCCTGAGAAGGTACAGTGATAGGAGCTCCGTTAGCAGGGTTCAAAATGTTATGAGAAGAAAGCATCAGTGTAGAAGCTTCGAGAATTGCTTCCTGACCAAGAGGCACGTGAACGGCCATCTGGTCACCGTCAAAGTCAGCGTTGAACGCAGTACAAACTAACGGGTGCAACTGAATCGCCTTTCCTTCAATCAGCTTAGGCTGGAAAGCCTGAATACCCAAGCGGTGAAGCGTTGGAGCACGGTTCAAAAGAACGGGATGCCCTTTCAATACATTTTCCAAAATATCCCACACCACAGGATCCTTGCGATCAACTATTTTCTTAGCTGACTTTACAGTCTTCACAATACCTCTTTCGATCAGTTTGCGAATAATGAATGGCTTGAATAACTCAGCCGCCATATCCTTAGGAAGACCACACTCATGCAATTTCAATTCAGGACCAACCACAATTACTGAACGACCCGAGTAATCAACACGCTTACCAAGCAAGTTCTGACGGAAACGTCCTTGCTTACCTTTCAGCATATCACTCAATGACTTCAATGCGCGGTTACCATCTGAACGAACTGCGTTTACTTTACGTGAATTATCAAACAAGGAGTCAACCGCTTCCTGTAGCATACGCTTCTCGTTACGGAGAATAACTTCAGGAGCTTTGATATCGATCAATCTCTTGAGACGGTTGTTACGGATAATAACGCGTCTGTAAAGATCATTTAAATCTGATGTTGCAAAACGACCACCATCCAATGGCACCAATGGACGCAATTCCGGTGGAATAACGGGAACCATCTTTATGGTCATCCACTGAGGACGGTTTTCAATTCTTGTATTCGCATCACGGAACGCTTCAACCACTTTCAAACGTTTCAACGCCTCTGCCTTACGTTGTTGTGAAGTATCTGTAGCAGCCTGATTGCGTAATTCATACGAGAGCTCATCCAAGTTCACACGAGACAACAACATCTCGAGTGCATCTGCACCCATCTTAGCAATGAATTTCTTAGGATCATTGTCATCCAACAATTGATTCTCGCGAGGTAATTTATCCAGGATATCCAGGTATTCTTCTTCAGTAAGGAAATCAAGGCGGTTCACACCATCTTCTTCCTTCATACCAGCCTGAATAACTACATAGCGCTCGTAATAAATGATCTGATCCAATTTCTTGGTAGGAAGACCTAACAAATAACCAATCTTGTTGGGTAATGAACGGAAGTACCAGATATGAGCTACTGGCACCACAAGTTCAATGTGCCCCATACGTTCGCGTCTGACTTTCTTTTCAGTAACTTCAACACCGCAGCGGTCGCAAATGATACCCTTATAACGGATACGTTTGTACTTTCCGCAATGACATTCCCAATCCTTTACAGGACCAAAAATTCTTTCACAAAACAATCCACCCATCTCAGGTTTATAAGTTCTGTAGTTGATGGTTTCAGGCTGTGTTACTTCACCGTGCGAACTTTCCAGAATTGATTCAGGAGAAGCTAAGCTGATGGTGATTTTCGAGAAATCGTTGTTGATCTTTTTATTTTTTCTGAAAGACATGCTGTGTGTTTTTTCAGTTAACTAATTCAATTATAAGTCCAAAGTAGATGGTCGATAGTCCATAGTGCTGTTGACTATAAACTATCGACTATTAACTTTCAATCCATTGTGATCTCCAATGCCAAGCCTCTGAGTTCATGTACCAGTACATTGAATGATTCAGGGATATTTGGCTTCCTCATGGTTTCGCCTTTCACGATTGATTCGTAAGCCTTAGCTCTACCAATCACATCATCAGACTTAATGGTAAGGATTTCCTGAAGAATATGCGATGCACCGAATGCTTCAATTGCCCACACTTCCATTTCTCCAAAACGCTGACCACCAAATTGCGCTTTACCACCAAGAGGTTGTTGTGTAATGAGTGAGTACGGTCCGATAGAACGTGCGTGCATTTTATCATCCACCAAGTGCCCCAGTTTCAACATGTAAGCGATACCTACAGTAACAGGTTGATCGAATTTCTCACCGGTCAAACCATCATACAAGTAAGTACGTCCAAACTCAGGAAGATTAGCTTCTTTCAGTTCAGCTGAAACCTGCTCTAATGAAGCTCCGTCAAAAATCGGAGTTGCATATGTCCTTCCTAATTTTTTACCCGCCCATGCAAGAACGGTTTCGTAAATCTGCCCCAGATTCATACGTGAAGGTACGCCAAGAGGGTTCAAACAAATGTCTACCGGAGTTCCGTCTTCCAGGAATGGCATATCTTCTTCGCGAACGATACGAGCTACCACACCTTTATTTCCGTGACGACCGGCCATCTTATCTCCCACCTTCAGCTTACGCTTCTTAGCAACATAAACTTTTGCCAATTGAACAATACCTGCAGGAAGTTCATCGCCTACTTCGAGTGTGAAACGTTCACGCTTAAATTCACCGGCAATAACATTTCTCTTATTCAGATAATTCTTCACCACTTCGGCAATCAAGTCGTTAGTGTGATCATCAGTTGTCCATGCTTCAAGGCTGATATCCACAATCAAATTCACCTCTTCAGGCACATTGTAATTGCTTTCGTCACGATAGATGTTCTTGTCAGGAAAAAGATTGCTTTCAATCACCTTACCGGAGAACTTCACTCCTTTGCTGATCAACTCATCACCAAATTTATGTTTCACGCCCTGACTGGTTTTGCCAGTGAGTAGAGTGGTCAATTTCTTGATCATCTCATTACGCAAATCTGTTAATTCTTTGCTGTAGCGATTCTTTAATCCATCGAGTTCCTTCTTAGACTTCGTGCGCACATCTTTGTCACGCTTAGGTCTTGAGAATAACTTGGTTTCAATAACAACCCCTTTCAATGATGGAGGTGCCTTCATCGAAGCATCCTTCACATCTCCGGCCTTATCACCGAAGATCGCTCTTAATAATTTTTCTTCTGGGGTAGGATCGGTTTCTCCCTTTGGTGTGATCTTACCAATCAGAATATCCCCTTCTTTAACTTCAGCGCCTATGCGGATGATACCGTTTTCATCAAGATGCTTTACTGCTTCTTCACTTACGTTTGGAATTTCAGAAGTTAATTCTTCTTCTCCACGTTTGGTATCACGTACTTCAAGTTCAAACTCTTCTACGTGAATGGATGTGTAAACATCATCCCGTACTACACGCTCAGAAATTACAATCGCATCCTCGAAGTTATATCCCTGCCAAGGCATGTAGGCCACTAACAAGTTGCGTCCAAGAGCTAGCTCTCCGTTGGAAGTTCCGTAACCTTGGCATAACGGTTGTCCTTTTGTAACTCTGTTGCCCTTCCTAACCAATGGAGTTAAATTGATACAAGTATCCTGATTGGTTCTTCTGAACTTAATCAAGGTGTATGACTTCACTTCATCGTCAAAACGAACTAATTGCTGCTCGTCAGATACTTCATATCTCACGACAATTTTCTTAGCATCAACAAACTCAACAGTTCCATTACCTTCTGATAATACCAACGTACGAGAGTCAAGTGCTATTCTACTTTCTAATCCAGTGCCCACAACAGGAGCCTCTGGTCTTACCAATGGCACGGCCTGACGCTGCATGTTTGAACCCATCAATGCACGGTTCGCATCATCATGCTCGAGGAACGGAATCAACGAAGCTGCGATTGACACAATTTGATTGGGAGCGATATCCATGTAGCGGATGTCTTTTGGATCCACCACGGGGAAGTCACCTTCAAAACGAGCCTTTACTTTATCTTCTTCCAAGTCACCGCTAGGCTTAATTCTGATATTAGCCTGGGCGATGTTATGTGTGTCTTCTTCTTCGGCAGTTAAGAATATTACGTCTTTACCTTTCACTTTACCATTTTCAACTTTGCGGTAAGGTGTTTCGATGAAGCCCATCTTGTTCACTTTTGCATGAACGCAGAGAGACGAAATCAACCCAATGTTAGGACCTTCCGGAGTTTCAATGGTACACAAGCGACCATAGTGTGTATAATGAACGTCACGAACTTCAAAACCGGCACGCTCTCGGGATAGACCGCCTGGCCCGAGTGCCGACATTCTACGCTTGTGAGTAATCTCAGCCAAGGGATTGGTTTGATCCATGAACTGTGAAAGTTGATTGGTTCCAAAGAACGAGTTGATAACTGAGGACAATGTGCGCGCATTGATCAAATCAACAGGCTTGAAGTCTTCGTTATCACGAACGTTCATTCTTTCTTTGATGGTTCGAGCCATACGGGCAAGGCCTACACCAAACTGAGAATATAATTGTTCACCTACTGTTCTTACACGTCTATTGCTCAAGTGGTCAATATCATCAACAACCGCCTTTGAATTAATAAGACCAATCAGATATTTAACGATAAGAATAATATCCTCCGTAGTTAACACACGCTGATCGAAGCTTAGATCAAGACCTAACTTCTTATTAATTCTGTAACGACCAACTTCACCTAAGTCATAACGTTTCTCACTGAAGAACAAGCTCTGAATAACATCGCGAGCTGTTTGCTCATCAGGTGCTTCGGTATTTCTTAATTGACGATAGATTTGTTCTACCGCTTCTTTCTCTGAGTTCGAGTTATCTTTAGCGAGCGTATTGAAGATAATATGGAAATCAGCAACGTTCACATCTTCTCTGTGAAGAATAATTGACTTGACACCTGATTCCAGAACCGTATCTACATCTTCAGCAGTGATCACGTGGTCGCGCTCCAACAGCACTTCATTACGATCGATGGATACTACTTCACCAGTATCTTCATCCACGAAATCTTCGGTCCAGGTTTTTAAAACACGTGCAGCCAGCTTGCGGCCAACAGTTTTTTTAAGCGTATTCTTGTTCGCTTCGATTTCTTCAGAAAGTCCGAAGAGATCCAAGATGTCTTTATCAGTACCATAACCGATTGCCCGCAGCAATGTAGTTACTGGGAATTTTTTCTTACGATCGATGTATGCATACATGACGGCATTTACATCGGTAGCAAATTCGATCCAAGACCCTTTGAAGGGAATGATACGGGCTGAGTATAACTTCGTTCCGTTCGTGTGTTTACTCATGGCGAAAAACACACCTGGAGAACGGTGCAATTGCGATACAATTACGCGCTCCGCTCCGTTGATTACAAAGGAGCCTTTCTCAGTCATATAAGGAATGTTTCCAAGAAACACTTCCTGCTCAATGGTTTCGAAATCTTCGTTATCCTCGTCATTACAAGTAAGACGAAGTTTTGCTTTTAATGGCACAGAGAAGGTCAAACCTCTATCTATGCACTCGTCCACATCATACTTGGGTGGATCGATGGTATAATCAACAAATTCAAGCACGAAGTTTTCGCGTGAATCGGAGATTGGGAAGTTCTCAGCAAAAACTTTGAAGAGACCTTCGTTCTGCCTTTTTTCTGCGGGAGTTTCTATTTGGAGAAAATCCTTGAATGATTGAAGTTGGATATCCAGAAAATCGGGATATTCCAATACCTTCTCAATAGATGAGAAGTCAATCCTGTTAGTTGCTGTCTTCTTTGTCAAGGTACTTTATGTTTTAATTTCCTGGACTAGACTTATTTATAAATCCAATTTTTGGTACGTGCCTTAAGGTGGCATAAATAGGGAAAGACCCCAGTCCCAAATCAATGGGAATGGGGCCTAAAATCCGATTAGACGGTACCCTTCGTCTTCACGAAGATTACTTCAACTCGATTTCGGCACCAGCTTCTACAAGTGTTTTCTTCAAGTTTTCAGCTTCGTCTTTAGGTAAGCCTTCTTTGATTGTCTTAGGTGCACCGTCAACTACATCTTTAGCTTCTTTCAAGCCTAAGCCAGTCAATTCTTTCACAAGCTTCACGATCTGAAGTTTGTTAGGACCAGCAGCCTTCAATACAACATCGAAGTTAGTTTTTTCAGCAACAGCAGCGGCACCAGCGGCACCAGCAGCAGGACCAGCTACAACAGCAGCAGCTGCAGGCTCGATACCATATGTTTCTTTAAGATAAGAAGCTAATTCATTTACTTCTTTAACGGTAAGTTCTACCAGTTGATCGCCAAGTGATTTTACGTCAGCCATGATTGTAAGTGTTAAATTTTTAAGTTCGTTAATTTGATTTTCTTTCTTCCAAAGCTTTTACAAGACCTGCTACAGTTTGCTTGCCGCTCAATAAAGCTGACAATACATTTTTCGCAGGAGATTGTAGCAATGAAACGATATCACCAATGAGTTCATTCTTAGATTTCAACTCACTCAGTGTCGTTAGGTGTTCCTCTCCAATAAATAGAGCGGACTGAATGGAAGCGGCCTTTAAGCCTGGCTTTCCCTTTAGCTTGGTTCTGTACTCTTGAATAACTTTTGCTGGCGCACTACCCGATTCTTTCGAGAAGAGAACACCTGAAAATCCCTTCAGTGTACCAAATAGTTCTTCATAATTACCTTCCTGCTTTTCTAATGCCTTACGAATAAGTGTGTTTTTGTAAACACCATACTCAATACCGGCTTTATAACACAGTCTGCGAAACGCGTTGATCTGCGCCACCGTTAAACCGGATGCATCAGTAATATAGAAGTGGTTATGCTGAGAAAACTTCTCAGTCAAAACATCAATAATCTGTCCTTTTTCTTCTCTGGTCATTTTAAAAAATATTATAGACCTCCAATCGAACCCTTATCCACTACTACACCCGGGCTCATCGTAGAAGAAAGGGTAATACTTTGTACGTATGTTCCTTTCGATGATGCCGGTTTTAACTTAACCACCGTATTGATAAGTTCAGTGGCATTGTCTTTCAACATGTCCGCGCTGAAGGAAGCCTTACCTATGCTGGCGTGAATAATTCCTTGTTTGTCAATTTTGAAGTCAACTTTACCCGCCTTCACATCTTTCACTGCTTTTCCAACTTCAAGGGTAACTGTTCCTGACTTCGGGTTTGGCATAAGACCTCTTGGTCCGAGTACCTTACCTAGCTTACCTACTTTTGCCATTACCGTTGGCATCGTGATAATAACATCAATATCTGTCCATCCAGCTTCAATCTTCTTGATATAATCGTCTAATCCTACGTGTTCAGCACCAGCATCTTTGGCTTCCTGTGCTCTGTCAGGGGTGCAAAGAACCAATACACGAACCACTTTACCCAAACCATGGGGAAGAGAGACAACCCCTCTCACCATCTGATCAGATTTCTTAGGATCAACACCTAAGCGGATATCAACATCAACCGAAGCATCAAACTTGGTGAACGTTATTTCTTTCATCACCTTAGCCGCTTCTACTAAAGAATACTCCTGTTCAGGATTATATTTAGCGAGAATTGCTTTTCTGTTTTTAGTTAACTTTGCCATCGTCTGTATTATTTATCCCAAGGGGCTGTTCCACTTACTGTTACACCCATGCTTCGAGCTGTACCGGCTACCATTTTCATGGCTGAATCTATTTTAAATGCATTCAAATCAGGCATCTTCAATTCTGCAATCTTCTTGATCTGATCCCAGGTTATTGAGCCAACCTTTAAACGGTTAGGTTCTTTGGATCCCTTTTGAACTTTGATGGCATCCATAATCAATATGGCTGCGGGAGGAGTTTTGATGACAAAGTCAAAAGACTTGTCATTGTACATAGTGATTAGCACTGGCAATACCTGCCCTTGCTTATCCTGTGTTCTTCCGTTGAACTGCTTACAGAAGTCCATGATGTTCAAACCTTTTGAACCCAATGCTGGACCGATTGGAGGTGCCGGGTTGGCTTGTCCACCTTTTACCTGCAACTTTAAATAACCTGTTATTTCCTTAGCCATTGTATTATAACTTACTAGTCTATCTTTTCTACCTGCATGTAACTGAGTTCAACCGGTGTATTACGACCAAATATCTTCACCATTACATTCAATTTCTTTTTGTCTTCAAATATTTCTTCCACCGCTCCGGTAAATCCACTGAAAGGACCATCCATCACTTTCACTGATTCACCTTTAATAAACGGTGTCTCTAATTTTTCTTCGAACTGATCAATTTCGTCAACCTTACCCAGAATTCTGTTTACTTCAGATTGCCTTAAAGCAACAGGCTCTTTGTTGGTAGCACTTGATCCGTTATTACCTAAGAAACCGATAACTCCCGGTATATTATTTACAGTGTGGTAGGCCTCGCCATTTGATAGGTCGGCCGAAACCAGTACATAACCCGGAAAGAAATTTCTTTCTCTCACTCTCTTTTTTCCGTTCCTCATTTCATACACCTTTTCAGATGGAATGAGAACCTGTGGAATAAACTCGACTAGTTTAGACCTTTCGATCTCAGTTTCCAGGTAAGATTTTACTTTCTTTTCCTGGCCACTAATCACACGTAATACATACCACTTTAGCTCTGCCATGAGTATGTCTTTATTAGAATTCTTGTTTATAGAACCAAGCCAAAGCTTCCTTAAAACCCAAATCCACAAAGCCAATAACGATGGCGAAAATCAAAGAAGCTACCAATACCAGAATGGCACTACTTTGCAACTCACTAAATTTTGGCCAAGACACCTTATTACGTATCTCGTCAATGGAGTCTAAAATATAATTCTTAACCTTTTCCATCCATTTTTTGCTTTGCACGGGTGGAGAGACTCGAACTCCCAGCCAACGGTTTTGGAGACCGCTACTCTACCAATTGAGCTACACCCGTAAACTGTTATTTTAAGCTCTCCCTTTCGAACCGCACCCGCGTACCCTCAATCCAAAAGGATTGCAAAGGTATAACAAGAACCAAAGAAAACAAAAACGTTTCCAAGAAAAATCTCAGAAACGCTTTTCTTTTGATTATCAGCTATTTAGCTGGTTTAGCCTAGGCTAATGCTTTGGCTAATTTGAATTAGTCAAGGATTTCAGTAACCTGACCTGATCCTACAGTACGACCACCCTCACGGATGGCGAAACGAAGACCTTTTTCCATCGCGATCTTGTTGATCAACTCAACTTCGATAGAAACGTTATCACCAGGCATAACCATTTCTACACCGGCAGGGAGTTTACACTCACCTGTTACGTCTGTAGTACGGAAATAGAACTGAGGACGGTATCTGTTAAAGAAAGGAGTGTGACGTCCACCTTCTTCTTTTGAAAGAACGTAAACTTCAGCCTTAAATTTAGCGTGTGGAGTTACTGAGTTTGGCTTACAGATAACCATACCACGGCAGATTTGCTCCTTTTCAATACCACGCAACAACAACCCTACGTTGTCACCAGCTTCTCCTCTGTCAAGGATCTTACGGAACATTTCAACACCTGTTATGGTCGAAGTTAAATCTTCAGCTCCCATTCCAAGAATTTGAACGGGATCACCAGTTTTGATAATACCACGCTCGATACGACCAGTGGCAACTGTTCCACGACCAGTGATCGAGAACACATCTTCTACTGGCATCAAGAAGTCTTTATCAATAAGACGCACTGGAATTGGAATGAAATTATCTACAGCGTCCATCAATTCTTCTACTTTGACAACCCACTGTGGTTCACCGTTCAATGCACCAAGTGCAGAACCACGGATCACAGGCATAGTATCACCAGGGAAGTTATAAGCAGACATTAATTCACGAACTTCCATTTCTACGAGGTCTAACAATTCAACATCGTCAACCAAGTCTACTTTGTTCATGAATACTACCAGTGCAGGTACACCTACCTGGCGAGCCAAAAGGATATGCTCGCGTGTTTGGGGCATAGGACCGTCAGTTGCAGCAACTACAAGAATAGCACCATCCATCTGGGCAGCACCTGTAACCATGTTCTTCACATAGTCAGCGTGTCCAGGACAGTCAACGTGAGCATAGTGACGGTTCACCGTTGAGTATTCAACGTGTGAGGTGTTGATTGTAATACCTCTCTCCTTTTCTTCAGGAGCGTTATCGATTGAAGAGAAGTCACGAACTGCAGCAAGGCCTTTCTTAGAAAGTACCTGAGTGATTGCAGCTGTAAGAGTGGTTTTACCATGATCTACGTGACCAATAGTACCAATGTTTACGTGAGGTTTCGAGCGGTCAAAATTTTCCTTTGCCATATTGAAATTCTATTTAAAGTTTAAAGTGTATAGTTAATAATATAAGTTACTATTCTAAGCTTCTACAACAGAGAAGCATACACCCCAAACATTTTAAGCCTTTCGAATAAGGGTTATTCGTTGATTTTCTGATGACTTAAGTAATGGTCGCTACCCATCAGTAATCAGATAATTCTTTCAAAACAACATTTCAAAGTCACCAAAATCATCCCGTTCGATATCAGGATAATCACTGTTTTTAGCTTGCAGAGCTGTTGAAGGGAATTGAACCCTCGACCTCTTCCTTACCAAGGAAGTGCTCTACCCCTGAGCTACAACAGCTTGTTCTAGTTGTTGCGTGGTTGTTGGTTGCTAACTGGTAACAACGAATAACTGTTAACTAACAACTTCACTCAGAGCGGGAGACGAGGCTCGAACTCGCGACCTATAGCTTGGAAGGCTATCGCTCTACCAACTGAGCTACTCCCGCTTGTTTAGACGCCAAATGCTGCGTCTTACATTGGTGGGGAGAACAGGATTCGAACCTGTGAAGACATAAGTCAACAGATTTACAGTCTGTCCTCGTTGGCCGCTTGAGTATCTCCCCAGACAATTTTTACAATAATTCTTTAAGAACGCTTTGGCTTTTTTTGACCAAGCCTTACCCCTACTTTTTTATTTTTCTCTAAAAAAATAGGAGTGCAAAATTATACGGTTTTTCGGTTTAGACAAACGGGAGTGCGAATTATCTCACAAGAATTAACATAATATGACAACTAAACCACCTTACATGATCACTAATTCTTTGATAATATCAAGGCCAAATTCCTTCTGGAACAGATCGATGATCTCTTTTTTATGAAAGGAAAGTTCACTTTTCATAGAGGGGCTGTCAAGCTCCACAAACATCACTTTATTGCGAATAAAGACCTTTTTTGTGCGTTTCGCGATCGGTTTTCCCACCAAGCGCTCCCACGATCCAATCAAATTTGCCTCATCAAACTTGGCCTTAATGTGGTAGCTGTTGAGCAATTGCTGAATTGCATGCCCGATGTGCATGGAGTTACCATCATGATTATTCGGATTCTTAGCCATTGACCGTCAAGTTACCATTTTCCACCACAAATATTTTTGAATCAATGCCGGCATTCCTCAAAATAGAGCGGCTTCGGTCCTGTCGCGCATCGGTAATAAACAGCTGACCAAACATTCCTTCGGCCACCAGCTTCATGAGGTGATGAATGCGATCGTCATCCAGTTTGTCAAAAATGTCGTCTAAAAGAAGAATCGGTTTCAGACCCTTCTTTTCTGCGATGATCTGGAATTCGCTCAATTTCAGGCTTATTAAAAAGGACTTTTGCTGCCCCTGGGATCCAATTTTTTTCAATTCGTTGCGACTCAGCAAAAACAAAAAATCATCGCGATGAATGCCACACGTAGTGCGTTGCAACAGAATATCGCGTTGAACGTGATTTTTTAATTGGGTGGCAAAATCAGCCTGTTCCAGGTCCGATCGGTATTGAATATCCACCCCCTCTGATTCCTGTGCGATGTAACGGTAATGTTCTTTAAACTTTGGAATGAACTCCTGAAATAAACTCTTCCGGCTTTGATGGATATAATTACCGGCTATGCAAATGCTATGATCATAACTGGTAAGCAGCTCGCTATCGGCCGAACCTGATTCTGAAAATCTGCGCAGCAACGTATTGCGCTGCTTCATCTGATGGTTGTAAGTAATCAGGTTCTCGAGGTAAAAGCGATCAAGCTGACTGAGCAGCGTGTCAAAAAATCTGCGTCTTTGTTCAGCACCGCCCCAAATCAATTCGATATCCTGTGGCGTGATGAGCACCACCGGATATTTACCTACATGGTCTGAAAACTTCAGGTAATCCTGATTGTCTTCGCGCACCACTTTCTTTTGCCCTTGCTGAAATGCGCACACGACTTCCTTTTGCCTGTCCGCTACCGAAAACCGCCCTTTGATCAGAAACTGAGTTTCTTCAAATCGTATATTCTGAGTGTCTGTAGGATTAATGGCACTTTTGGTGAAAGCCAGATAATGGATAGCATCCAGCAGATTGGTTTTGCCGCTCCCGTTTTTTCCCAAAAAACAATTGATTTTAGGATCAGGATTTAATTCGACCTCCGCATAGTTTTTGAAATTATAAAGTCGCAAGGTTTCTAACAACACAGGTCGTTGGTATTATTGAAATTTTGGAAAGTACACTTTCACCTAATTTGGCGATTGTCGGTGGGTGCCGTATTTTCGCACCTCACAATCGTAACAAAATTAACAATTATGGCAGCCACTACCCAAGTAAAAGGTGCAGCTTCAAAAAAAGAAAAGGCTTCTTACCCAAAGGAGACTTATATGTTCTGGTTTGAAAGCATGCTTTTGATGAGAAAGTTTGAAGAGAAAGCAGGGCAGCTTTATGGAATGCAAAAAATCCGTGGTTTTTGTCACTTATATATCGGACAGGAGGCTTGTGCCGCAGGAGCAATCTCAGCATTGAGAAGAGGTGATAAATACATTACTGCTTATCGCGACCACGCCCATCCATTGGCTTTAGGCACCAGCCCAAATGCGGTGATGGCCGAGCTTTACGGAAAAGAAACCGGAGTATCGAAAGGTAAAGGAGGCTCGATGCACATCTTCGATAAAGAGAATCATTTTTTTGGAGGGCATGGCATTGTAGGGGCTCAGATTCCACTGGGTGCCGGAATTGGCTTTGCCGAAAAATATAACAAGACCGGAAACCTGTGCATCTGCTACATGGGTGATGGTGCCGTGCGTCAAGGAGCATTTCACGAAGCACTCAACCTTGCTATGATCTGGAAGATTCCTGTGATTTTTGTGATTGAGAATAATGGATATGCGATGGGTACTTCCGTGCAGCGCACCTCGAACGTTCACGAACTTTATACCCTTGGAGAAGCTTACGATATGCCATCTGAACCTGTAGACGCCATGAATGTGGAAGCTGTTCACGATGCTGTTTCTCGCGCTGCCGAAAGAGCCAGAGCGTGTGAAGGGCCTACTCTTCTGGAATTCCGCACCTATCGCTACAAAGGGCACTCCATGTCAGATCCTCAGAAATACCGTACCAAGGAGGAAGTGCAACAATATAAGCAGCGCGACCCTCTTGAGCAGGTGCGCCAAACGATTTTAACAAACAAGATCGTAACCGAAAAGGAGTTGGAGGTCATCGAGGTAAAAGTAAATGCCCAAGTGGAAGAAAGCGTGAAGTTTGCGGAGGAATCAAATTACCCCGATCCATCAGAGGCAATGAAGGATATTTATGCCGAGCCTAATTATCCTTTCATCATGGATTAAGGGATCGTTTGATTAATAAGTTCGAATTCTTAGTTTTGCGTCCCGCTTCGTAGGCGGCACGTTTTATTTACACAATCATGGCAAAGAAGGAAGAAAGCAAAGATTTATTAGAAAACGCTGAAGTAATTCAGGAGAAACTGGTCAATGTGGAAACATGGTTGGAAAGAAACCCTAAAACTGCAATCGGAATCACGGCTGCAATACTTTTAGTGTTGGGTGGATTTTTCGGATACCGTTACTACCAGAGCGGCCAGGATGATCTGGCTCAGAAAGATATGTTTCAGGCCATCCATTATTTTGAAGCCGACAGTTTAAACCTCGCCCTGAATGGTGACGGCAACAATCTTGGGCTGCTTCAGATCATTGAGGACTACAGTGGGACAAATGCCGCCAATCTGGCCAATTATTACACAGGCTTCATCTATTTAAAGCAAGCAAAATTCCCCTTAGCCATTTACCACCTGGAAGATTTCAGCTCTGATGATCTACTCGTGCAAGCTCGCTCTTACAGCTTATTGGGCGATGCCCATATGGAGCAAAAGGATTTTGAAAACGCAGCCAAGTACTATAGCAAAGCTTCAGGTTATAAGCCAAATAAAGAGTTTACTCCAGCTTACCTGATGAAAGCTGGTTTGGCGTATGAAAAACTAAACAATAATGGAAAAGCGATTGAAGTATATCAAACCATCATTGATAAATATTGGGAATCAGCTGAATTTCAAAATGCTAAAAAACATAAGGCAAGATTGGAAGCTAATTCGTAATCAATTTTAAAATAACTTTGAAGGGATAGATCATCTATCCCTTTTTTATTGATAAAAAACCACAAAACTCATGGCCGGAATACTTAAATCAGTTTCAGAAAAAAGTAAAATCGATCTTACTAAAAAACGATTTGCCATTGTGGTGGCCGAGTGGAATGAAGAAATCACGGAGCCCTTGTTTCAAGGCGCTCATGAAGCGTTGGTAAAACTAGGCGTGAAGAAAAAGGACATCATCCGCAAAAACGTGCCAGGTAGTTTTGAGCTTCCCTTAGCAGCACAATGGATGGCTGAGAAAAAAGATATTGATGCTGTGATCTGTTTAGGCTGTGTGATGCAGGGCGAAACTCCTCACTTTGATTACATCTGCCAGGCCGTAGCCAATGGCATTATGAAAGTGAATCTTAAATCAAACAAGCCAGTTGCGTTTGGCGTGCTCACGACACTTAACAAAAAGCAGGCGATGGACCGTGCCGGAGGAAAGTATGGCAACAAAGGTGAGGAAGCTGCAGTTACTGTAGTGAAGATGCTGGAGATTTGATTTCCGTTAAAAACTTAATTTCTACTTTTTTTTAATCATGGATCTAGATATTGAATTTGGCCTGCGCCTTTTAATTTCGTTCGCCATTGGTACCACGATTGGTCTTGAGCGTGAATACAGAAGCAAAGCTGCTGGTTTACGCACCATGATCATGATCTGTCTCGGTGCCACCATCTTCACCGAGATCTCCATTCAACTCGGAGGAAACACACCGGATCGCATTGCATCAACCATTATTTCGGGAATTGGATTTCTGGGTGCAGGTGTCATTTTCAAAGACGGACTTTCCGTAAGTGGAATAACTACCGCCACTACGATCTGGATTTCTGCTGCGCTTGGAATGGCTGTGGGTGCTGGAGAATATTTCATTGCGATTGTTGGATCGGCTGTCGTGTTGATCGTATTGGTTCTCTTTGAGAAAGTACAAATCATCATTGAACGTATCCATCAATCGCGTTCTTATAAGATCACCGTGGAAGGCAACAGTGAATTCGAAAGTAGCCTTGTGCAGGAAATCAAAAAATTGAAGTTAGGCGGCAAGAAAAAGAAGGATTACAAAGAAGGCAATCTTTCTATATTGATCTATGAAGTAGTAGGAAGCGAGAAAAATCTGAATGCTTTTAACATTCAATTGAAAGAAGATAATAGCGTGAAGGCGTATGATTATTGATTAATTCTTTTTAACAGCATGCGCTATCGCCCCCTCCACAATTAAAAACTGTGCCGTCATATATGTGATCATAATCAACAGCGAAGCCATGGGTAAAGGCTTGATGAATTTATTGATCGCCAACGCAGAATCGGATATCATAAAAAAAAGTGCTCCCGCGAAAATCATTGCAAAACTTTTCTTCGAAGTAAACCCAAATCGAAACAAAGCTTGTAATACCATAATGGTTATCACGAGCGCGTAAATCATAACGGGTATTTTCAAATCTCCTAAATGAGGTAAAAGAACGACCACCAAACCCGTGCCTGCCAGAATAATGGGAAACGAGAAACGGATTTTTTGCGTACTCAACAAACCATTAATGCTTTCAGGATCGCGCATCTGTTTATAGCTAAACACGTACAATACGTGCCCGGAAAGAAATGCCACTAAACCGTAAATGAAAAACATTTCATCTCCCTGAAACATGAGCAGCACATCACCTAACCAACACAACACCAGGGCTACTATAAAAAAAATATTTCTTTCTGAAACACGGGATACATAATAAGTCATCAACGTGATCATGATGAGTGGTTTGGCAATGGTTTGAATCAATGCCATGTCATTGATGATGGCAATCAATTCAGCAGCTGCTACCAGGAAGAAAAGAATGAGTGCGATTTTTTTCATATTAAATGGGTGAAAGTCTTCTCCTTAAAAGTAAATACAAAAAAGCAATCATGGCTAAGATTCCACTCATCAAGAAGACAAGAAAAAACCGCGAAGGATCATTGGCATAAACCAAACCTGAAATAAATGAACCCAACCCAATACCCAACTCCATGAAAATATACAGCGATGCAATAGCTCTTCCTTTAAACTGATCGTGACTGAGATCTGTAGCCCAGGCGAGTAATGTGGGTGATGTTGAACCGTGTGCCAATCCATAAATACTTACTCCGATCATAAGTTGAAGAGCAGACTCAGCAGTACCAATCACCAACATCGACACAACAATTCCAATCGTGCTTACCATCAACACTGGCGCTCTTCCGTATCGGTCGGAGGCTTTGCCAGCCAATAATCGAATGAGCAGCGATGCTATGGTGAGAAAGGTAAACAGTAAGCCTTTATTTTTTATTCCTACGAATTGCCCGAAGTCGGGTATGATGGTGTACACGGCACCATAAGCAAAGGCTGCCAACAACATAACCAGGCAAGGCACTAGCACACGTGGCTCAAAAAGATCTTGACGTGTTACTTTTAAATGCTGCAATGAAAAGGACTGTTTCTCCTTGATGGTCTCTTTCGTTCTCAGCAGAATAATGATCGACACCAGCGCAAAGAATGACGAACAATAAAACATGGCATTCAATCCAAACTGATTGGCTAATGTTCCTCCTAAAGCAGGACCAGCCGCCATACCCACAGCACCTGCTGTTCCGAGTAATCCCATCGCCTCACCACGTTTTTCAACAGGAATGATGTCAGACAAATATGCAGTATTACCTGTAGGTGTAAAGCCGGTAGAGAAACCATGAACGAATCGAAGGAGAAAAAACGCAAAGAGAGAAGATACAACCGGATAGAGCAAACTACAAACCAAACAAACGACTGCTCCAAAGATCATCACGGGTACGCGTCCAATTGTGTCTGCCAACTTTCCACTGAAAGGGCGAGAGATCATTGCGGTTATCGTAAAGAGTGAAATAATTAATCCTTTGTACTCTGCGCCTCCTAATTGCGTGAGATATTCCGGAAGTTCCGGGATAATCATATTAAAGCTTGCGAAAAAGAGCAGAGAACTCAGGCAGAGAAACCAGAAGTGAGCATCGTAAACTTTCTTTTTCTTCGTCAATGAATTCTGATTACTGGCGAGTGGCGGATTCCTGACCTTCTAATAAATAGGCTTTGATGAAATCATCGAGATCACCATCAAGAACATTTTGTGCATCATGTCGCTCTACTCCAGTGCGCGCATCTTTCACCAGCTTGTAGGGATGCAACACATAGTTTCTGATCTGCGAACCGAAATCTATTTTCATCTTGCCCGCCTCCACTTTATCACGTGCTGCATTACGCTTCTCTAACTCAGCCTGATATAATTTTGATTTGAGCATTTGCATGGCTCGCTCGCGGTTGGCGTGTTGTGAACGCTCTACCTGGCACACGATGACAATGCCCGAAGGCTTGTGTGTCAACTGTACTTTTGTTTCCACTTTGTTTACGTTCTGACCACCTGCACCACCAGAACGCGATGTCTGAATTTCAACATCCGCAGGGTTCACTTCAATTTGAATGGAGTCATCTACCTTGGGATACACAAACACCGAAGCAAAAGAAGTATGTCTGCGTTGATTGGAATCGAATGGTGAGATGCGAACCAAGCGATGCACTCCTATTTCAGACTTTAACTTTCCATAGGCGAAAGGTCCTTCGATCTCTAATGTGGCAGATTTAATGCCGGCCACTTCACCCGCCTGATAATCGATTTGCGAAACTTTATATCCACTCTTCTCTCCCCACATGATGTACATGCGATTGATCATATCAGCCCAGTCGTTACTTTCTGTGCCACCGGCACCGGGATTGATTTCCATCACCGCGCTGAGTTGATCCTCTTCACCACTCAGCATTTTCTTGAACTCCAGTTCTTCGATTGCTTTCGCAGCTTTCTTATAGTCGACATCCAATTCCTCTTCGGTCACATCTCCGGCTTCATGAAATTCGTTGAGTACATCCAGGTCTTCCAGTTGTTTGTTCACCTGATCAAAAGCATCAGTCCACACTTTTTTGATGCGGATGTTTTTTAACATGACTTCAGCTTCTTTGGAATTGTTCCAGAAATCGGCCTGGTGGGTGATGCGTTCTTCGTCTTGTATTTCTACGATTTTACGATCGTAGTCAAAGATACCGCCTGAGGGCGGTAACACGGCTTTTTAAGTCCTTTAATTGTTCGGTGGTCATGATTATAAAAATTCTGACGCGAAGGTAATAGGTTGAGTTCAATTAAGTGAAACAAGAAATAAAGATTTCAATCGTAGTTCCGAAATCGCGAATTGTATCTATGGAGGTGCTCCCGACCTACTGTTCCCGAAAAATATTATACCTCCAGTTCGCCTGGATCCTGATAAGTATTCCAGAAGGTCAAAAGATCAATGACATCATCACCTACTATCTTGAAGTATAAAACAATCCGTTCATGGATCACACATTTATAGACCCTTTCTTGTGGTCTATGCATTGGATATAATTTGGGGTTGGATTTAATCTTTTCAAGCACTTCTTCAACCCGATCAAGAAATTGATTGAGTACAACCGGATTCCATTCTTTCGATAAATATTCAAGATTTTGATTAAATGTCACTTCGGCTTCTGAAGTCCAGTTTAATCTGTAACTCATGCCTTGAATCGGGTTCTGATTTCAGCCATTACTTCTTTATGTGGCCGGGTCTCTCCACTCTTGGATTGACTTAAGCCCCTGTCGATCGAATCTTCGAGTGCTTCATCCTTTTCCTGCCTGCTTAAACCAAAATCGAGAAGGCTCTTGATAGCCTGAATGAGTGATGCATCATTTACTTTTTCAACTTGCTTTATGATTTCCGCTTTTTCCTGGGCAATGTCCATATGAGTGATGCTAATTGTGATATAAATATAGCTAATATCAGCATTTGCTCCCACACCAAAGTATGCTATCTAAACTCTGGAGATATCTGAATCAGATCACTGGGTAAAGGGATTTTCTTTACCGTATTACGCCCACCATTTATGTAATAGTTATTTGCAATACTATCATGCATTTCTTTAACGAAAGCCTCCTTTATCCTTGAACACTTTTCATTGATTGAATTTGATCTTATATCGGTTAAGTCTTCAATGCGTTTTGTAATCTCTCTATTGCTACTGCTATTGGTAGTACGGCCATAGATATCTAACAATTCGTTCCGATGGTCTACAAGGTCATGAAACATCATCCCTTGGGGGTGCTTTAAAAAGAACAGGTAAACAGTCTTCTGAAGAGGCGTCAATTTTATTTCCAGATCATTAAAATCCGGAAGCAGAATGCGACCATGCTTGTCCACAACCAGACGACTAAGTGTAACCGGTGCTATGGACTTCTCTATTTTATCAAACACTTTTAATAATGAAGGCCGATGAACGCTGGTGCGCTTTAAGAAGGTACTATAAATATTTAGCAACGTCTCATTCTCTGCAGTTTTGAGCAGCACCTCCAGTTGTTCTGCAACTTTTCGGGAAATTCCGGAAGTTTCATCTTCAAAAGCTGTATCAGCATTGTATTCATCATCTGCTTCGCTTGAAGAATCAGGGGAATCTGCGTTATAAAAACTAACATCATCCTCGATTTGTGTATTCGTAGTATTTTCAATTTCCTTAAAAATCGAATTTAACTGGTCTGCTATATCCCGATTTAATTCAAGTGGAAATATTCTCTCGTCAACAGTAAAGTTGTTCGAAGTCAATAACAGAAAAGGTGTGTTATTGTATTTTACCTGATAGAAGGAACAAATGGATTCATAAAATTCAGTTGATCCTATACTCTCCAGCTGATTGGCGATCAGTTCCGCCTGGCCACGCCATTCCGGATGATAATACGAGAGCAGAAGAGACCACCTGTTGTTGATATCTATGGCTTCACTTTTCAGCGATGGATAAAATACAAGTTCACAGCCTATCCTTTTAAAGTTTGATACAATATCTTCAGCGTTTTTGGTAAAGTAGCTAACTAACTGCGCATCACCGTTGCATCCAACATAGAAAACAGTATGCCGGCCATTATTATCCAAAGAAGGAATAGGGACTGTTTCTTCAATTTTCTGATTTTGCTTCTTCCATAATTGGCTAATTCTTCGCCATATGTTATCCATGGTTTCAATTTTTTTTTCAATTAATCTGATAAGGAATGAATTAAAACTGAGATTACTAAATCCTGCACCTTCTTTCTCTGCAAGGTTGCAGAGAATCTTTTATAAAAAACAGAATGGGTTCATTTGAAAGGACAATGAATCTGAGGCAGGTTGCCACCAACTATTCTCAAAGCGAAACAAAAACAAACTACAAGATGACAACTTTTCTAATCATGGCAGGAACAGTATTAACTATCATCATTATTCTTAAATCCATTAAATCGAAAACGTGAAAACACAAATCCATCTTAGATGTCCTCAAGGAAGACCCAAAGTATACTGATATGCAGACCCTGTATAAAGCAATGGAAGCACTGAACGAGGAAGGAACAGAGGAAGATATGATACCGGAAGGTTATGGCGAATTTGGTCTTGAAGTTACCAATCCAATTCCTGTTAATACTGTAATGGGCAGCATTACTTACCTGGGAAGGCTTAGAACATTAGATGGACAAAAAGTTGAATACAATAGAATTGGCTCAACATCAGCAGATAATATTGACAAACCAATTGATACTTATGAAATTCTACTAAACGGCAAGGAGCTTGATACAATTTATATCAGCCCATACAACAAAAAGAATTCTGAAATGGCACCTAAAGGTTATACACTAGGACACTTAAATTTCAGATCAAACTAAATTTATTAATTGACGAAATAACCTTATTAATACGGTAAGGTCAGAACTACAAATATTATGAAAATAGCAATTAAAAAAATCGACATCTATAAATCAAAACTTAACACAAGCGAAATTGAAAAGAAGTTTGGCGCCCAAAAGATTGGTGAACTTGATTATCAAACAGAATTCGCTGATCAACTAAACGAAATTATATTTGAATTCCATGCTAAATATGAAGTAGATTTTGTTTCTTACCTAAGAAACCATTGTGTTACGGGGCGGATATTTACATAGAATAATCAAAGCCTGATTTATTTTCAAAATGTGAATTTTTTTAAATGCATTTTAAAATAAATTCCAACTATGAAGGAAATACACGAGATTAATGAATTGCAAACACAATTAAATTAAAAGCTTATTTAATGATTAATTTATACTGAATAACTAAGAAGAAATGTACGAAGCATTTGATAACTATCCTTACTGGTTTAAAAACAGCAATGTTAAAAAGCACAGAGAGCGATTTGTAAAACCTCTTCTCTTCCTGACCTAAAATTAAAAAAGTAGGATTTTAAAGGAGGTTTAGGCTCTTTGCTGAAAGATAAGTCAAAAGTAAGGAGTCGTAACTTAGACTAACTAAAGGATAGTTTGCAGCTTGTTAATAATTAATCATTTATGAGAAAAACGATAGCTTTAATATTAGCTCTTATTTCAACTTCTACTTGCAACAGCCAAACAGCGATAGAGTATTATAACAGAGGAAATGCTAAAGGAAGTCTTCAAGATTACAGAGGAGCAATCGCTGACTATATCGAAGCAATAGAATTAAAGCCTGATTATTCAAAAGCTTATAATAACAGGGGCATTGCTAAAAAAAGTCTTCAAGACTACATAGGAGCTATTGCTGACTTTAACAAATCAATAGAACTTGATCCTGATGATCCAACTACTTATTTTAACAGAGGAGTAGCTAAAGCTAGACTTCAAGACTACAGAGGAGCAATCGTTGATAATACTAAAGCAATAGAACTTAAGCCTGATTATGCAGACGCTTATATGAACAGAGGCGGTGCAAAAGGTTCACTTCAAGACAACAGAGGAGCTATTGCTGACTTTACTAAATCAATTGAAATTAAGCCTGATAATCCAAATACTTATTTTAACAGAGGCTTTGCAAAATATGA
Source organism: Bacteroidota bacterium (assembly GCA_947470895.1). Taxonomy (GTDB): domain Bacteria; phylum Bacteroidota; class Bacteroidia; order Cytophagales; family Cyclobacteriaceae; genus ELB16-189. The sequence continues at coordinate 839 of CANIVF010000006.1, read as the reverse complement.
ACTTCAAGACTACATAGGAGCTATCTCTGACTTTAACAAAGCAATTGAACTTGATCCTGGTAATCCCAAATTTTATTATTACCGAGGAATAGCTAAAGCTAAACTTCAAGACTACAGAGGAGCTAATGCTGACTATTCTAAATCAATTGAACTTAAACCTGATTTTGCATATTCTTATTTTAACAGAGGGCTTTCTAAAATAAAATTAGGTCAAAAGGACAACGGATGTTTAGACCTCTCCAAAGCTGGAGAATTAGGGAGTTCAGAGGCGTATGATGCGATAAAAGAATTCTGCAACTAAATAGTTGAACTTTGTGCTGGTCGCCTGCCTATATCGTTTTTTTTAAATTCGCCTCTTCTTCATAACTCATTGGACCCTCAATAAATTTAACCCATGAAAACCTTTCAACTTATAAGCGTTTTGATACTCGCTGCTTTTGACTTACAGGGTCAAACTGTTTCGAGTTCAGTGCAAACTTTCAATTTCAATACAGCCACAAAATATCTACTGGCGTTCAAAGGAACAGAACTGTTTCCTACTTTGGGGGACTTATATGATCTGGAATATTTTTATGAAAGCCCGAAAAACCTTGAACAAACATTTGATATAAAAGAACAAGAATATTTCAATGTTGATGCCACACTCTCATTGGATTTACTTAATAAAAAGCTGGTTATTTACATGAAGTATAATTGGAGATTCCGGATAATGTGACCACTGATTTCCGTTTGAATGTGACCACTTGATTCCGGAGCAAAGTGACCACCACTTTCCGGAGCAAATTGACCACCTGATTTGAGTTAAAAATGTATTGAGATCGGTTGACCTGAACAGTTGA